>JAFSST010000058.1 GCA_017450905.1 Alphaproteobacteria bacterium | reverse complement strand
TTTTAATTTTTTGTGTTATTACTTTTCCATTGGATTCAATTTCTTCATCATATTCATCAAAAATCATTGAATCCATTAAAGATTTGGCTGCATAAATCAATTGTTTTGCTTCAAGATTACCAGAATTAACATCTTTTGCCATTATTTTAGCCTTTTCTTTTGCTTCATAATAATTCTTTGTATGTAATGATTTGCAAAAATACCTTCTTTTATTGTTTTGCTTGGGTAATTCAAACATAAAATAGAAAGTATTATTACGAATCCATAAGTATTTATCTGACTGACAGTTTGTTTTGCACTTTTTAAACATAGTATAATTTCCTTTGTTTTTCAATAGTGCTAAACAAAAAATTATATTGATTTTGCTGTGTTTTTATTAAATTGGTAAAAATTGAACCAACAAAATAAAAAACCGGTGTAATGCCCGGTTTTTCAATGTTTTTTACTTGGTGGGAGTGGGTGGATTCGAACCACCTCAGGCTTAAGCCAACAGATTTACAGTCTGCCCCGGCTCTCCAACTCCGGCGCACGCCCAATCTCTAATTGTGTCCGTCTTTGCCGTGCAAATCCGCGACACTGAATTTTCTTAATCACGTGCCTTGCACGCAATAACGAAAATCCGTGGTGCGGGCAGCGGGAATCGAACCCGCATTTCAAGCTTGGAAGGCTTGCATACTAGCCTTTGTACTATGCCCGCAACGAATTCAAAGCAGGTCAATTATATATGTTTTTTTCACAAAAGCAAGTGTTTATTATTGTTTTCAAACACTACTGGTTTCTCTTTATTACATTTCAATAAATCACCCACGGGGCAAGCCCCAGGGTATTACGTAAGCACAATAAAGACGTTTGATTTCTGTCAAACATCTTTATTTATGGTCTTTTTATCTTGTATTATTGATTTTGTCAGATAATTGTTTGCATAAAGCATTTATGTCTTTTTGGTATTGAACCCAATCGGAATTTGATATAATACATTTCTTCTGGTTGGCCAAATTTCTAATCAAAAACACTTTTGACATTATTTGAGCACGTGTTTTTTCTATGTCTTGTTTTAATGTATCTTGCATTGCTGCAAAAGAAACATTTGAACAAAGGGATTTAATTTTATTTTCAATATCTTTTACATAATTTAAATATACTGATTCATCCGTAACTATCATTTTTTATCCTTTTTGTTTTGTATAGCATCAATAACTTGTTTTGCTGTGCCTACGACAACTCCGCCAGCCGCTGGTGCTGCCGCACCATAAGTGGCTACTTCACGATCTAAATCTGCACCTGACGCAACTCTTTTTGCTGACTCTAAATCATATTCTTTCCCATTAGCCCAATGAGTTGTACCAGTGGTTTCATGAGAAACTCCTGGTCCAATTTTATACGAACTTTGTTCTGTTAATGCGACACGATAGCCATCATCTCCGACATTGGAATAAATTTTTTCTACGTAATAACCATATTGTTCTCCAAGTGCGCCCTCGTTTGGTATCATATGATCTATAAAGTGTCCATGTTCGTGTGAAAGTGTTTCTAACATTCCATCTGCTGTCTGGAATTGTGCAGTTGGGTTTAACCGTATTTTATTTGTTCCAGGCGTATAGTAACCACCAAACTCTGTGTTGTAATCCAAACCAAATTCGGCTCTAGGTGTTCCTGTTTTTGTGGCATATTCATCAAGAATTTTTTGTGCCACATTTGACCGCTCTTGATCCGATAATCGGGCCCATACTTTTTCATCTAATTTTGATTGTATTTCTGGGTTGGCTTTGATAATTTCATCAAATTGATTTGCACGTTCACTCACTACATTACCAATATTTCCCAATTGATGCTTTTCCGCAACATCCCATTGTGTTGGCAAACTTTCCCTAAGTACTTTTTGTTCGTCGTAACCTTTATTTATTGTTCTTAATACATCAATATCTTTTGTTTGTAATTCATTTAATTTATCATACAATTCCTTTTTTCTATCAAACGCTCTAAAGCCGCTTGATGCTTCCCATTTGCTTAACTCATCAATCTCATTTTCTAAAGCATCAATTTGTGTTTTGTACTCTAGGTGTTGTGCATCTAATTCTGCCCGTTTTGCTACCAATTGATCCGTTTTTATCTGTGAATCAAATGTTTTACGAAACTCTGGATCATATGTTGAATAGTTTGTCCCATTATAAGCAACTTTTGCCTCTTGGAGTTTTGCTTGTTGTGCACGAGTATAATCTAATGTTTTTGATGCTTGTTCCAAATCAGGGTATTGTTTATATAACTTAGCAAGTTCGTCCGGATCCGCTGGTAAAGCATCAATATCATATTTGTCCATCAAACTTTCCCATGTTGCTGTTCTACGTTGTAAATCCGCAGCTACATCATCCAATTGCTTATCTATTTGCGCATTTATAATTAGTTTCTTACTACGAGGTGTCCACGTTTTGGCCATTTGTTTCATCTCATCTAAATTACCATTTGTCATGGCTTTAAATTGTTCAAGAGTTTGATTTTTTGGCGCATATTCTTGCCATAGTTTATACCATTCCTTACCAACATTATCTAATTCATCAACTTTAACAATGTTCTTTTCTGCTGTTTTGGCACTATTTAATAATATCTTTGACGTTCTATCTAATGTTTTTTCTAGATATCCTGTCTTTTTAATAATCCATCCTGTAATTGAGGATGTCACACCAGCAAATTGCATACCTATACCAATCGCTCGCCATATTTGTGCGGCTGTCCAACTGCCATCATTTGCTTTTTCTAATAATGATGATCCGTCATCGTTTCTTAAATAATCAATCCACCAATCTGAATCTGTTGGTATTAAACCTATAAGACGAGCCATTTCTTTATCTGTGGCATCTGCTTCTGCATCAGTCAAATCACGCCCTATACGTGCAAGCTCTGACAGATATTTCTTTACCAAATCTTTAGCACAAGATTCAGAGTTACAATTTGCACTTTCTACAAAGAATTTATCGGCTTTGTTGTCAATGTTTATTTGTGCCCCAAGTTCTATTCCTGCCCCCGCTGTTTCAACTATCATGATTATTGCGGTGCCAGCTGTTACACCACCCGCACCTGCAGTAGCAATTGTTATAACAACGGAAACAACGGCACCGCCAACAATTGCAGAATAGGTCAACCCGCGTTTCAAATTTGTCGCGGATACAGACGCTGGTAATTCGCATACTTTTGCTTTATCATTCCATTGAATCTTTTTACATTCCGGACAAGATTGTGCATTTGCATCTCTCACTTTATCGCACATTTTTTGGTCTAATCCGATGCATGTCTTTCCTGTAAATGTTCCACCCCATGCAATGCAGTTCATTGCTTCGCGACCTGATTTATCGTATATTCCCCATGATTCAGATAAATCATCAAAGAAAAACTCAACAATTTGGTCATTTACTGTGCAACGCAGCATATCGTCTTTGCCGCTACGATCTTTCAATTTGACTGTATGGTACGTATTTTCACAACTGAACGATTTTACATTTTCTTTACCCATCGTGTTTTCAATATATGAACGTATTTGTGCTTTTATTTCATTTGAGCCTTTTCTTTGCGTTCCTGCTTTCAAAAATACGCGTCCATCCAGACCGAATGCCGTTCTTTCAAACAATAAATAACCATCGTTGTCTTTTGCTACGTTTTCACTTAACACACAGTACGGGAAATTACGTCCAGTTATTCTATAGCCGGTTCTGCCGGTCTGGTATCCTAATGGTCCCCATGACGCGATATAACCAACATCAGCCGAACTGATAATTTGGTCTAATTTGCCGCAAGCAGATTCATCTTTGATTCCATCACATATATCAAATTGATGATTGTCTGCTGGGGCTTCTGGTTTTTTAGAAACGTATTTATACCCAAATATTTTACAAATTCCGGTTTTAAAGTTTTTATGGTTTGTAGCATCAATATTTCCATCAACACTGTTGAACCGGAATTCATAAAATTTATTGCTGTTGTATGATGTGCATTGCACGTATGATGTGTTTATTGTTGATGACATACCCATTGCATGTGTGTTAATAGATGTCGTTGTGGTTGATTCTATACGCGGTTTAGTTCTGCATTGTATCGTATTGTCAGACTTGCTACGTGCATACAGTTTTGCCAAACCTTGTGCTTGTTGCATATTTACATTCAAAGCAGAAAAATCCTTCACACACACAGCACCGGATGTGGCTTTATCTTTTCCGCAAGCAGCATAGAATTTAACAGTTCCCTTGCGTGTTAAATCATTTACAAATGTTCTGCATTTTTCCTTATCTGCTGGTTGCTTTATATCCAGGCCGCCAGCAGCACAAACATTCCACAATTTTGATGCGGCGATTCCAGCACCGTTTGATGCCTTTAATTGTGTATTGTATTCACGAATACATTCAACTTGTTTGTTTGGGAAGTGTTTTGCGACCACTTCTGTAACCGCATCTGGATTTATGTGTATATTCGCCATACACGGTGTAATTAAAACAAATGATAAAAATGCCAGGGTTATTCTTTTCATTTTAATACCCCCGTACATTTTTCAGCAACTGCCGCAACTTTCTTAATTGCCGATATTTGCGTTGCATTGAATATTGTCGCTGTTGCCGATGCCACAGTCGATGCACCAGCCAGCACATTGGATGCGTTATTAAGGTTCTTTTCTTTTTGTTTTTCGGCATCCGTATTGTCGTTGCGTGTTTTGTCTGTGTTCGCAACCGCAGATGTAACCGTTCCGACCAGACCTGTTGTTGCTCCAACTATGCTGGATACCATTGCACCCTTGGCACGTTTATTTATTGACGATATGTCGATATAGTCATACTCTTGGCATGCATCTACTATCGTATTTGCTTCGCTTATGTCTTCGCCATTGAAACGTGCTTGCTTGGTTGAATCACGCAAATTTTTAACTGCCGCCCTGCAATTATCTATTTGGGCTTGCAAATCGTCTTTTACTTTGTTATTACCAGCAATAATCGCACCAGCAACATTGGTTGCGGTATTTCCAGCCATTAAACCAGTTCGCCAATTACCCAGATTTTTTGATTGTTTGTTTAATTCATCAAGTTTCGTTTGTGCAGTTGTTATGTCTTTTATTGCGGTATCGTATGATGAATCAAATTCCTTTAAGAACGATGTAACTTCTGCATCACTTGGTTCGTCTTTACCGTCTTCTAATTCGTGTAATTCTTTTATCAATTTTTCTAGTTCTTCTGCCTCTTTATCTTTTGATGCTTTGACAACACCGACAACAGTAGCACCAACGCCAAGTCCTGTCCCGACACCTGTTACTGCTGTATTTATTCCGGCCATTTTCTTTAAATCGGCCAATTCATCATCAATACCAACACATGCCATATATGTCGCACGCAGTGCGTTATCTAAATCAGATGCAAAAACATTTATTGAAAAATTAAATAATATCAAACCCGAAAGAAATAATGTTCGATATATGCCCGCAGGGCTTATTCTCTCTCTAGCTTTTCGCCATTTTTTGAAAATCGCCATACGATGAAACACTCTTGTCCCCTTTTGGGGGAATTGTATCACAAATTTGATATTAATAAAAGAAATTTTACTCATTTTCCGCTTGCACACGATTCGCAATTTGTTCTATGATGCAAATGGAAGGAAAGGAACATTCATGCATAAAAAAGTTTCTTGGTTGGGAATTTTCCTGTGTTTGCCGGCGTTTGCGGGGGCACGGTTACCGGCGGTTAATGTCGCGGCTGGGTCGGTTTCGGCACGTGCCGAATTTGGTGATGTTGCGATGCCGGTGAAAAAATCAACACCTGTTGCAAAACAAACTGTTTCCAAAACGGCAACAAAAACGGCCGAACGCCGTGTTGTGGCACGCACCGCAACAAAAACCGTGTCAAAAGATACCGGTGAAAAAATTGCAAAAACATCTGACTTTCTGATACCCAATCGCCCAAGTTCTGATTTGTGGGCGAAAAATGATGTGCCATTACGTATGCCGCGTGCGGACGAGTTTTCGGTAATCAGTTCAAATGACACTTTACCCGAAGAAAACATTTCGAACCCGGCAAACGTTGGCACAAAAATTGCACACAGGGATTATTCTGTTGATGATTTATCGGTTGAAACATCCGCGTTGGATGCACAAATCGCACGATTGATTGAATTGCAACGCCGGGCCGAGGCCAGTGTTAATTCCAATAAATCTGAACACAAAATCGCCAAGACGCAATCGCGGTCAATGACACCAACGATTACTGAAACGGAACCTTTTGTTGAAACATTCAAAACTTCTGTGGCGGACACATCAATCGAACAAATCGAACCGATAAAAACAGCCGAAACAAAATCTGATGATGTTCGTTTGGCACGTATGGTCGTCCCACGCCAGGAAACAGTTGACGACAGTGTTATTGTTCGTCCCATTGAAAAAAATCGCACATCAAAAATCCAGGCAACGCGTGATGATATGACCAAACTGTCCCCGGCGGAGTTACGCCGTGCTTTTCGCAAAACCTTTTTGTCCGAGAACAAACATTTATCCACCTATCCAATAGATAATCGTTTTGATATAGCCAGTGATATGTCTTCTTCTATCGAGGGATTTACCGCGGCACGTGATTTATCCGAAGATACAAAAATTCGTCCATTGGAAATAAAAATCAAATTCAGAAATTCTGATTCTTCGTTGTCTCGCGAAAACTATAATCTGTTATCCGAATATGCGGGCATCGTGGTCAGCAACCCAAAACGTGCAATCCAGGTCGCAATCCCGGCCGACGTAACAACAACATCTGATGGTCGTAAATTGGCGGCACGCCGTTTGGCAATTGTTGAACAGGTTTTACGCGACACAGGTGTTTCCGAACAACGCATTGTTCCGGTATTGTCGCAACGTAATGATGAAGGTTTTGTTTTGCGTATAATATCAAATGAACAATTTGAAAGTTTAACCAAACAAAAACGCGATATTTTTGGCGATACCGTTGGTTCAAAAACATACAAAAGTATGAGTTGGTAGGGCTGTATACGTTGCATTTCTGGGACTTTTTGCACAAAACACTAAACAAAATAATCGAATTTTTATTTCCGTCTGGTTGTCCTTTGTGCGGTCAAAGTGTTTCAATACATGGCGAATTATGTGGGGATTGTTGGTCTTGCTTTGATTGGATAAATGGCCCAAAGTGTCGGTGTTGTGGATACCCATTTCCAGATGATTATGAACCAAATGAAAAATTTATGTGTCCGGTTTGTGCCGCCGGAAAAAATGATTTAGATTATACACGTGCGGCGTGTGTATATGACGATTTTTCACGGACTGCGATGTTACCGTTTAAACACGGCGGTCGGATAAAATACGCAACATTTATGTCGCGTGCAATGATTTGGGCACTGCGTGATGTGGATATTTCGCCAGATATTGTTATGCCTGTTCCATTGGCAACCAAACGTTTATTCAAACGCGGTTACAACCAGGCAACTTTGTTGGCACGCCCTATTTCCGCCGTATACAACGCGAAATTGGATGTGGATTCGGTTCATCGTGAATATCGTGAAAATATGGGACACAAAACACACGCACAACGGCAACAACATATTCGCGGCGTTTTTAGTGTTATAAAACCGGAAAACATTCGTGGTAAAAAGATTCTATTGGTTGATGATGTTATGACATCTGGTGCAACGCTGGCGGAACTTTCGCGTGTTCTGCGTCATGCGGGTGCGGCGGCGGTTTATGGTATCGTATTTTGCCGCGTTGTCCGTGCAGATTAAAAAGTTATATGGACGCTTGAATTTCTTTTTTGTTTTGGTATTATTTTTCGGAAAACAACCATAGGGTATAAAGATGAAAATAGAATTGGGTAAAAACATAGCCGCACGTGACATAGAATCACGTATCCAGGAATTTTGGGATTCAAATGATTTCTGGGCAAATGATGTAAATTCATCAAAAAAATCTTTTTGTATGATGATGCCGCCACCAAATGTTACCGGCAATTTACATATGGGACACGCGTTGGACAATGTTTTGGCTGACATTATGGCAAGATACAGACGTATGTGCGGTTTTGACGTTTTATGGCAGCCGGGAACGGACCATGCGGCCATCGCAACCCAATTATTGGTTGAACGTGATTTATCAAAACGCGGTATAAATCCGCATGCTTTGTCGTTGGATGAAAAGCTGACTGCCGCCCACAAGTGGAAGGAAGAAAAAGGCGGTCAAATTTTCAAACAATTACATGCATTGGGTGTAACACCTGCATGGAAACGCGAAAGATTTACCATGGACGATGGGTTATCACGTGCCGTTACAAAACTGTTTGTGAAAATGTATAACGAAGGTTTAATTTATCGTGATAAACGTTTGGTGAATTGGTGTCCAAAACAACAAACATCTGTATCTGATTTGGAAATTGAAACACGTGAAGAACACGGTAAGTTTTATTATTTTAACTATCCATTGGTTGGTGGCGGTTTTGTTGAAATTGCAACAACACGTCCCGAAACTTTGTTTGGCGACAAGGCAATCGCAATTCACCCAGAAAATGAAAAATTAAAACACTTAATCGGAAAACGTGCAATTATTCCACTTACCGATATTGAAATTCCAATTGTTGCGGACGAACATGCTGACCCCGAAAAGGGAACAGGTGCAGTGAAAATTACACCGGCACACGATTTCGATGATTACGAGGTTGGATTACGTCATAACCTTGAACCGCTGTGTATTTTAACGTTGGATGCAAAATTAAATAACGAAAGTGTTGTCCCCGAAAAATATCGTGGTATGGACCGATACGTTGCACGCAAGGCAATCGTAGAAGATATCGAAGCGGCGGGGCTGATGACAAAAATCGAAGACCGCACAATCCCAACACCATATTCCGAACGTGGCGGGGTGCCGGTTGAACCGATGCTGACCACGCAATGGTTTGTTGATGCAAAAAAATTGGCGGCACCCGCAATCAAGGCGGTAGAAATGGGCAAAATAAAATTCTTGCCGGAACACAGATACAATTTGTTCATGTCTTGGATGAACAACATTCGTCCATGGACTATTTCACGTCAATTATGGTGGGGGCATCATATACCGGCATGGTACGATGCGGATGGCAATGTTTACGTTGCCGAAACCGAAGAGGATGCAATCACGCAATCGGGTGGTAAAACATTAACCCGCGACCCAGATACATTGGATACATGGTTTTCATCTGGTTTGTGGCCGTTTTCGACACTCGGTTGGCCTGATAACACGGCCGAATTAAAACGCTATTATCCGAACGATTATTTGTGTACTGGATCTGACCTGATATTCTTTTGGGTTGCACGCATGATAATGATGGGTATGTATGTCATGGGTGACGTTCCGTTCAAAACGGTTTATATGCACGGAATTGTTGTGGATAAACACGGCAAAAAAATGTCTAAATCCAAGGGCAACGGGACCGACCCCGAAGAACCAATTGAAAAATTCGGTGTTGATGCGGTGCGTTATTGGATTGCAACCGCACCAATTGGAACAAATCTGCCGTATGTCGAAGACGAAGTTAAACGTGGTTCAAAACTGTTGACCAAAATGTGGAACGTTGCAAGATTTGTCCTGGGCAATTTGGAAGATTTCGAACCGGTTGGCGATGTGCCATCGGTTGCCAGTCGCCCAATTGAAGACCGTTGGGTTTTATCAGAATTGAACAAAACAGTTGCCGAAGTTCGCAAGAATTTGGATAAATACGATAACTATAATGCACGTGCGGCGATTGACACATTTTTCTGGGATATACTTTGCGACCAGTATTTGGAATTTATCAAAGACCGTTTTTGGTCGCCGGAAAAGTATGGTACCGAATCTAAACGTGCGGCACAATGGACACTGTGGACGGTGTTACGCAGCATAATCGGTCTGTATGCACCGTTTATTCCGTTCCTGACCGAAGAATTGTGGCAAAAGATATACCAACCATACGAGGGCGGAAAAACACTGCACCTGACCGAATATCCATCGGTAAATGCGGAATATGATACTGATGTTGCCGATATGCAGTTTGCGATTAACACGATAAAATCTGTTCGCACATTACGGACTGAACGCAAGGTTGGTAACGGTGCAAAACTGGAAACATTAACGGTTTCGCATGACGTTCCGACAAATCTGTATGATTTGATTAAATCCGCGGCACGTGCAAATAACATTATTGCGGGCGATGCCGTGGACTTTGTGGTTGCCCCGATGGAGGCAAAATAAAATGTCAGACACTAAATTGGTTATACAACGCGAATTGCAAACCTATCAATGCGACCGGTATGGTAATATGCGTCCCGGTATTTTGATGAATGAATTACAGGGCATGGGTGACACGCACGCGGAAATGTTGGGCTGTGGTCGAACATTTATTCACGAAAACAAAATTGCATGGGTTGTTACACACTATCTGGTGGATATTGTTGAAATGCCACACAATGGTGAAATGTTGACTTATTCATCGTGGCCCGCGGTCCAGGACAACCTGCGTGCTACGCGTGATTTTGAAATTCGTGATGCAGACGGTAATTTAAAGGTTCGTGCCACATCACAATGGGTTTTAATTGATTTGGAACGCCGCCGCCCATGCAGAATAAACGATTGGATAAAAAACACTTGGCCAAATGACGGTGTGCGTGCATACGACAGAACATTTATAAAATTTCCTGATTTTGAATCGGAAAAAAAACATACATTCAAATGCCGATTTGATGACATTGATGAAAACCAACATATAAACAATGCGGTATATGCCGTATGGGCAACCGAAAGTGTTGGATACGAATATCGCGACAGCCACAAATTACAACGTATAGAACTGAATTTCAAACACGAAATCAGCCCCACCACCCCAGAGGTTTATATTGATGTAAAAATTGATGGCGACACAACGTATCATCGTATCAGAACAAATGACACACCGGAAAATGCAATTGTCATTTGTTATTGGACCAACAGATAAAAACATCGGCAAAATTGCCGATGTTTTTTTAGTCAATCCACATTGCTGCCCATCCACCGGTCCCGGAAAAATCAGTAATTGGAACCTTGACCGCACCAGACGTTACATTACCAGACGAATCAACAACTAACGCCTTGTTCGCATTTCCTGTTCCTTGGGCAATTGGAACCTTGGTTTCTAACGCCGCTTGTGTGGCGGTACTGATTGGTTTGTCTGCATCACTGGTATTATCGACATTTCCCAAACCAACATCAGACTTTGTTACCGAAGCCCAATTGCCATCGCCCTTTAAGAACTGATTTCTGTTTGCCACCAACGGTTGTTTTACCAAACCACTTGTCCCGTTTGCACTGGCGGTTGCCCCGGTAAACACACCCGGAACGGTCGGAATTGCCGGCTTGTTCGTCAAATCGTTATAGTTTCCAGTTGTCGCAACAGGTGCCAAATCATCCGGCTGAACCGCGGTTGCACCCGCAGATGCCCCAGAACGGATTGTTGCTAAATCACTAATGGTGTCTTGCTTGTTTGCCCAACCCTGAACCACGGGGTATGTTGTGGTACCATCCTTGGTTACCTTTATAGAACCAGCGGCGGCGGTATTTCCACCAGCGGTCCCATCAGAATTTGTAACCGTGGTTACACTGTCGGTAAACACCGCACCCGCAGGAACAGATGCACCCAACGTATATGTGGTTGCGGTCGCAACACCACTGGCATTTACGTAAACAGGTTGTGTTGCCGAACCAACCGCATTTGTGCTGTTTGAACGTTTGATATAGTTTGCATTATTGGTAAAATCACCAACATTGGTCGGAACGGTCGGAATTGCCGGCTTGTTCGTCAAATCGTTATAGTTTCCACTTGTCGCAACAGGTGCCAAATCATCCGGCTGAACCGCGGTTGCACCCGCAGATGCCCCAGAACGGATTGTTGCTAAATCAC
>JAFSST010000057.1 GCA_017450905.1 Alphaproteobacteria bacterium | reverse complement strand
TACGCCGCCAGGCGTTTTACTCTCTCCGGATTTCTGCCATTTTTTGAAATTTTCATCATACGACAACACCTTTTCCCCTTTGTTTCCTGTCCGAATATACGTTCGCACAAAATAAAACCGTGTGCAAGGGAAAAATAGTGGTTTGTTCCGCCTACGCTTTGCTACGGCGAGACCTTGGGTTAGTTCCGCCCGTTTTCTTTTTTGTCATTCCGGGGACACGAAGTGTAACCCGGAATCCAGATAATAAAAAAGCCGTTTGTGCATTTGCACAAACACATAATTAACCTGGATCCCGGATCGGATTTCATCCGTCCGGGATGACGAGAAAAAAATAATGTGCTGGATGACGAAGAAAAATAAAAAAGTTCGCACAAATGTGCGAACGTAAAAAACGAAACAAACTTACACTACTCACTATTAATTGCCGTATTGTCTTTTAATGTTAAGTCCTAATTTAGATAAAGCAATACTATCTCTTAACCACATACCATTGGTATAAACAGTATCGGGGAGTTGAGCTCCTCCATATCGCGATACAAGGACCGTGCCGGATAAGCGAAATTTATCGTTACATTTATCGGCAACGCTGTAAATGCTATCGCATGCACGATGAAACGCACGTGTAGGATATCCGCCACAAGGGCATCCCTCTTCACCAGCAGAAGTTGTTTGATTTACCTTGTTAACCATATTCATAAAAACATATTTTACATCTTTACAGGCCGCCATTTTTTGCACAGAATCGGCCGGTACATAATAACCATCTACATTCCAATCAACATCAATAATAACTTCCTTGGTTGGGATTACGATTGTGTCGGTGGGGTCCGGTTGTGGGTTTGGTGGGGTTGGATTATCCGGTTTTTCACAACCAAACAATGCTGTCAGGCCCATCCATACACCAAGCAAGAAACTCTTTCCACGGTTTATATTATATTGTTGTTTTGTTGTATATCTATACATTTTTCATCCTTTGTTTGTTGTTCTTTGTTATTATAGGTCAAAAACAACAGTTTGTCAAGACCCAACCTTGCAACATTAAACTTGCATTTTGGCGAACGCGTAAATATAATCTGGTTCGGGAATGCACCCATGGCCTAACTGGATATGGCGTGTCCCTCCGAAGGACAAGGTTACAGGTTCGAATCCTGTTGGGTGCGCCACTGTTTTGATTTTCGGGGGTCGGATTATGCGGAAAAATTTACTTGTTTCATTGTTGATGTGTTTGTCGGCATGCAACAGTGTTTATATGAAACCGCATTCAATGGAACCCGGGGCGGTCATTCATGCAAGGCCTGTCGGTTACGGCATTAAACGCAGTGTCAAACAAGAATTAGAAAAACGCGGATATGATGTCCGTATCGGAAAATTAAAACGGGCGTATGCCAATGATATTTCTGAACGTGAAACACTGGAATTGCCGGGTAATGTGAAATACGTGGTCCGCGTTTCCGAAGATTCTGAATTATTTATGCCGTGGTGCATCTTTAACGGTTTTTGGTGGTGGCGTTTCAGTTTATCCATCACTAATCAGAAAGACGGACATGAAATTTTGTCCTGGCGTGGACGCGGTTGCCAAAACAGTTCGCTGCGAAAATTAAACGAAATTTTGGACGAAATGGAAATAACACAAAAATAAAAAATATCCAGATTTTACATCTGGATATAAGCCTTGGGATTTTTAACCAAACCCTCTATCGCCTTGTCTAATGTGCCGCGATATTCCAAAAACGACTTTTTATTCGCCGCATCCAGGTTATTTATTGCCGGCAATTTTACCGTCATTGGGTTAACGTGTTTGCCATCCTTGATAACCTCGTAATGTAAATGTGGTCCGGTCGCCAGGCCCGTTGCACCCGCATAACCGATTATTTGCCCCTGTTTTACAACCGTGCCAACCTTTACATTTTTGGCAAACTTTGATAAATGAGCATACAGTGTTTCAAACGTCCCGTTATGACGTATTTTGATAAAGTTCCCATGCCCACGGTTATAGCCACGGGCAACAACACGCCCCGCCCCCGCCGATGGAATCGGTGTCCCGGTTGGGGCCCGGAAATCAACGCCCTTGTGGGCACGCGTAAACCCAAGTACCGGATGTTTACGCCGTGTGGAAAAACTGCTGGTGACACGGGCATTATTAATTGGTGTGCGTTTCAACGATTTTATCGCCCCATTACCATTCGGGTCGTAATACCCAATTGTATTATCAGATTTACGATAACGATACATTTTTACGTTCCCACGTAACGCATCAAACGAAACAACCACCACCGAACCGTTATCTATCTTTCTGCCATCGGCGTAATTTTCTTCGAATACAACAGAAAACTTTTGCCCCGCACGAACATCACGTTCAAAGTCCATTTCAAACGCCAATAAATCGTAAACCTCGGCCAAAATTCCCGCCGGTATGCCGGCACGACTGCCCGCCAGATAAAAACTGTCGCCATCCAGAATTTCCCCTTGGCGATACACCAACCGAGTATCACGCTGGATATCAATGGGGTTACAATTCCAATTCCCGGCATCATCACAGGTCAATTCAATTCGCCGCCATGGGGACGGGATAATAACAATCTTTGATAACGGGCCGTCTTCACCGTCACGAATAAATTCAATCTTGTCACGATTCGCACGCAACCCACCAACGCCCGCATTGGTTCGTAATGTTGCCGCAATAGAATTTATATCATTACCGCTTAATCCATATTTGGATAAAATTTTCGACAATGTATCGCCCGCGACAACGTCAACAACCTCGTGCTTGGTGTTCGTTCCACGAACAATATCGCCAACACGACCAAAACCACCAAACACAACAACAACAGCCAATGCGACAACCGCCAACATTCCGGCCACCCACAAGACAACACGTGTTGCCTTTTTCGATGTAATAATCTCTTTTACTTTTTCCATGGCATCGATTATAATGTTTTTATGGATAAAAATCAAGCGTTCACAATTTTAGCAAAAGCCGGCGGAACACGTGCCGCACGTGTCATCGTTGATAATACCAAGAACCTGAATCGATGCAGGGTTTGGTTAATCGCACGGGCGTTAAAACGCGGAATGCCGGTCGCAAAAATAATTCATAAAAAATGGTTTTATGGACTGGCTTTCTATACAAACAAAAATACGTTGGACCCACGGCCTGATACCGAAACATTGGTTGCCGCGGTAATCGCCGACAATCCGCACAAACCACGCATCTTGGATTTAGGGACTGGAACCGGGTGCATTATATCGGCGTTAGTAAAAAACATAAATATGGCATCGGGAATCGGCGTTGATAAATCACGCGGTGCAATCAAGGTCGCCAGAAAAAACATCAAAAACCTGGGAATCTCTGACGTGGTTGAAATTGTTCGCGGTTCTTTTGAAAACCCAAATTTAACGTTGGAAAAATTTGACATAATTGTTTCAAATCCGCCATACATCGCTTTTGGGGATAAACGCGTTGATGCCGGTGCGAAACACGACCCAAAAATCGCACTGTATGCCGATAATGATGGCTTTGGTGCATATTATTCTATCGCAAAAAATGCACCCAGATGGATAAAACCAAACGGCAAGATATATGTTGAAATCGGCATTGACGAAGACACCAAGGTAAGGCAAATTTTCGAATCAAACAGGTGGCAATATGTTCGCGATGAACGTGATTTAGCAGGCATTACACGCGTGTTAGTGTTTAAGCCTTGCATTTGAACCACGGATTATTTTCACGCAACCATTTAATCACTGAATCATCCCCGTGTCCATGAACAACGTATGTGTCATCAGGAAAATTTTTCGCGGCAATTTTCGATATAGAATTACGCAATTCGTTCGCGTTACCCCCGGGCAAATCATAACGCCCTATCCCCTCCTTGAAAATCGTGTCGCCAGTCATTAGAATTTTTTGAATTGGAAAATAAAACACCATTCCGCCCAATGAATGCCCGGGGGTTGCCATAATCTGCATAGGGACACCCGGCAAAATATGGACCGTTTCGGCAATCAGACCCTTGGGTTTTTTATAATCACCGGGGATATGTGGCAATTCCCAAAAATCCAAAATCTGGTTTCCCCACAGAATCAAAGGTTCATCACGAAAATTTAAAAACCAATCGACATTATAATGTTCGGCCAATCCCGGTGCCGCCGACAAATGGTCGCTGTGCCCGTGGGTTGTATAAATCGCACGCAGTTTCAACCCGCGACCATCCAACAACGAACACCAATCAGAAACATGCCCCCACGCATCAAAAATCACACAATCATTGGCATTGTAAACCAACAATGAATTTGTGTTTTCTGGCGGCATACGCAGCACTTCAAATTTTGTATCAGACATTATTTATGCCTTTTTTGTTTTTTTTTGTGCTTTTTTTATCCGTATTATTTTTTACGACTTTTTGTTTTTTGCCGGCAACAATTTCCATAATTTCTTCACCAGTTAATGTTTCGCGGCGTAACAATTCTTCGGCCAATTTTTCGACCGTCTTTTTGTTTTTAGTCAATAATTTGACTGCATCGCGATATGCCGTATCCAACCAAGATTTAATTTCTGCATCAACCAATTCTGCGGTTTTTTCTGATGCTGTTTCCAATGGAACACGCGTTCCAAATGATTGAACCTGGTTAATAGCGACAATACCAACCCTGTCAGACAACCCCGCCGTAGTAATAGAACGGCGCGCCAAACGCGTTGCCATATTAATATCGCTTTCCGCACCGGTTGTAACCTTGTCCCGCCCAAAGAATACTTCTTCGGCGGCACGTCCCGCCAACGCAATTGATAAATTTGCACGAACTTCGGCAATTGACATTGAAACCTTGTCATCAATTGGTAAATGTTGAACCATACCCAACGCACGACCACGCGGTATAATCGTAGCCTTGTGAATTGGATCTGTAACATCGGCATATATCGTGCTGACGAACGCGTGTCCGGCCTCGTGATAGGCGGTTGTTTTTATATCTTGGGGACGCATTTTCCGAACCTTTTTGGGCCCCATTAAAACCTTGTCACGAGCCTCTTCTATATCATCTTGTTGAACCATTTTGTGTCCCATACGAACTGCATGCAACGCGGATTCGTTAAGCAAATTTTCCAAATCTGCCCCCGAAAAACCAGTTGTCCCACGTGCCACATCCCCCAGATTTACACTTTCGTTTAACTTGATTTTTTTTGCGTGCAATTCCAAAATTTCTTTACGTCCGGCCATATCCGGCAAATCAATATGAACCTGGCGATCAAAGCGTCCCGGACGCAACAATGCCGGGTCCAGCATATCAGGACGATTCGTTGCACCAATAACAATTATTCCTGTTTCGTTTGAAAAACCATCCATTTCAATCAACAATTGATTTAATGTTTGTTCGCGGTCTTGGTCATTAAACGAATTTTGACTGCGGCGTTGACCAATTGCATCTATTTCATCAATGAACAACAAACACGGTGCATTACGTTTTGCCATTTCAAAAATTTCTTTAATCTTGGCAACCCCTAAACCGACAATAATTCCGGAAAAATCACTGCCCGATGCGGCAAAGAACGGGACGTTTGCTTCGCCCGCGAGTGCACGTGCCAACAATGTTTTACCGGTTCCTGGTTCGCCAGCCAACAAAACTCCACGTGGCACACGTGCACCAACCGCCTGGAATTTGTTTTTATTTTTCAAGAAATCGACAATTTCCATCAATTCTTGTTTTTCCGAATCAATCCCGGCAACATCCTTGAAAGTTGTTTTAGGTTTTCCAGTTACTATTTTTGTTGGGTTTTGCCCCATCAGTGTGCGACTGATTCCGCCGGCACCACCACGCATCCCGCGGAAAATCCACCATATAAAGAACAATCCCATAACAATTGGAACCCACGTTCCCAAATAATCGACCCAAGATTTAGAAGTATCAATTGATACCTCGGCACCACTTTGCGAAAACTTTTCCAACAATTCCGGATTATACGTGATAACAGCGTTATATTTTGTCCCGTCTTTTAATTCACCGGTTGCATTTTTGTCCCGAATCGACATTGTTTTAATGTCGCCCGAACGCCGCAACACATCCGAGAAAGATAATTCCAACGGCTTTGATACGACCGGTGTCCCAGATTTGTTAAACATTTCACCACCGCCACGCGAAAATAAAACGTTTGCAACAACGGCGGCAAACAATACCGCGAACAAGATAAAGAACCACGATGATTTATCACGCTTTTGATTTGGATTTGTTGGATTTATGGTATTTTTTTGTTTTTTCATTTCTTTTCCTAAAACTTACATTTGTGCCTTCTGGGACGATTAAAATTTGATTATTGAAACGCCGCAAAGTGCAATGTCCCAACGTAAATTTAACATCGGCCGTTAATTTATCTAGTGCGTCAATCAACGAATTCAAGCGTGGTTGATACCTGTCGCCCCCTACCCTTTGAATAACACCACCAAGAAACTTTAGCCTAATATCTGGGGCCAGGTCAAACAGAAAAGATTCGCTAAATTTTGCATACCCGTCATACATAACATTTGCGATTGCCGTCCCGACAAAATCTTCGACCGCATCCCTGACACGCCCCAAGTTTTGAATTGCCAACAAAATCCGACTGTCGCTGATTCCTAGTTCAGATTCCATTAAATGACGATTTTGTCGAATCTTTACGCGCGTGTAATGTGGGTCAAAATTCATTTCATCTGAAAAATACTTGATTGAATTTTTATCACAGTATTCCTGTAATTCCCGGCGAAACACCCCCAACAAAGGCCGCACAATTTTGATACCATCAACCAACGTTTCCCCACGCATCGCCGCCAAACCATAAACACCGCTGCCACGGCCCAGATTCATCAAAAAAGTTTCTATCTGGTCGTCTGCCTGGTGTGCGGTCAAAATTATTTCAATTCCATTTTTATGACAAAAATCCGTCATCATTTTATAGCGTGCCATTCGTGCCGCATCTTCGATTCCTGTTTTTGGTTTTTCATCGGTCCATTTGAAAATATGACACGGAACATTCAATTGTTCACATAAATCTTGAACGTATTTGGCTTCTGTATCTGCGGCAATTCGTAACCCGTGATTAACATGCAGACACACGATATCGGCCCTGATTTTTACTAACCAATACAACAATGCCACGGAATCCACGCCGCCACTGACAGCGACCGCCATTTTCTGACCTGTATACTTTTGCATAAAATCGACAAAGTTTTTGTTCATCATATTGCCATTTTATGATATAATTTCGAAAAATAAAGGAAAAATAGATGAAACATAAATTAAACTCTTTGGCCGTATATTGCGGACACGAATTTGGAACAGACCCGCAATTTGAACGTGATGCGACACGTATCGGCGAATTATTGGCCCGCAATAAAATCAGAATGATATTTGGTGGTGGTGATGTTGGGTTGATGGGGGCTACTGCAACCGCGGCAATTCGTAACGGTGGTGTGGTTATGGGCGTATCAACGCACGATGTTGTTGCGAAACAGGAACCTGTCCACGCGGAAATCGAGGTAAAAATTGTAAATGGCGTTAATGAACGTAAACAACGTATGTATGAAATGTCGGACGGCTTTATAATTTTACCCGGTGGCATTGGAACATTAAATGAATTTACCGATATTTTAACAATGCAACAGATTGGTGAATCGAACAAGCCACTGTTTGTTATGAATACGGCGAAATTTTGGGAACCTTTTTATAATTTGTTTGGTGCGATGCACTCAAATGGTTTTATTGAAAATTTGGATGACTACCACGTTCATATTGCAAACACACCGGATGAATTGTTTAAACAGATTTTAAATTACGGGGACTAGTCGGGAATCTCGATAACTTTTGTTCGTGACGTATCGCCACGAACAATTTTTATTTGTGATTTTGGTACATCAAAGTATTCCGCCAACATCCGAATTACCGCAACATTTGCCGCATTATCAACAGGTGCGGCGGTTATATGAATACGATACCCGCCATCATCATCAACGGTTATCTTGTTCTGTTTTGCACGCGGAATCACACGCAGATTTATTCTTCGCATAATAAACACTTTACCATTTTTTCACATTCAGGCGTGGTTTTCCCGGCAATTAAGTGCAAATGGAAATGGAAAACGCTTTGTTTGAACAGCGGTGCCGCCGCCCCAGCATTTGCCATAACATTAAATTCGGCATTTATTCCCAACGCATCGGCGGTTTTGGCAAAACAATCCCAAAAACCGGCCTGTTCTGCGGGCGAAGCACGGCGAACAAAATCCAAGATGTTTTCATATTCGCCACGCGGCACGATTAAAATATGTTTTTCACACATTGGATTTACATCCATAAAAGAAATCGCATAATCGTTTTCCACTATACGTTTTGATGGTATTTCGCCACGAATTATTTTTGCAAAAACATTATCTTTGTCATACATAAAACAACCCCTCGGTTTAACATGGGGAAATATAATACAAACACACATCACGTGCAAGAAGTTTGTATGTGGCCAGTGTGTGTGGTTTGTGATTTGTGGTTTGGACCCAAGGCCTCGCCGTAGCCCTGGCACAGGCGGCAATACCAACTAACCACTATTGTTGTCCCGGGCTTGTGCTTGTTGCACCGCCCCAGTTATACGTGTGGTTGGTCGCATCCCAACTCAAATCACTCAGGTAAAAGCATCCATGTGCATCACAAAAACGGGTTTGGGTGGTATAATGGCAATCGGCCGCACTGGCCGCACCGCCATTGGTCGTCTGCCCCGGCCCACAGGGTTGTTTGACCGGAGTTAAAGCTTGCAACTGTTCTAACGTCTTTTTACAAGAAGAATAAGATTGAGAGTCACTATAATTGCATATCTGAACTGGTGAACTCAAATAATAACCACGGTCCACAGGGTCACATTTGCACACATATACCCCATTATTATCATCATAACTACTGCCAGTTGTATAACATGCGAGATGTGTATTAGAATCTGTTGCGTACGCATTGTTGGCAACTACATATCCTGCATTACATTCTGTGCACAAATAATAATTACCATAATTATAATATATAGCAACATTCGCATCATTTACTGGATTATTGGAGTTTTCTTGTTTGGATAATATCACACCACTGCAATAAGCATTTTGTTCAGCGTTACTATTACCATACTTTACAATAATATCATTGGCATTGCGTTCAGCATAACAACCACTAACAATCCATTTATTACCATCCCATGTAGCATCTCCTCTTACCGTTCTTCCCATACTACACCCTCCGTTTTCGCACACAGTGTTCGTAGTAGCTTCTGTTGAGCCTCTTGCATAATAATCGTTAGCCGTAGCCTTATATTTCTTATTGAACAAATTACATTTCCGGGTGTTGAAGTAGCATTTGGCATTATCCCCGGTCCCCTCTATGTGGTAGTCGGACGTTGTGGAATTGTTAACGCCACCATTATCATCTGTCCCAGTATCACCATTACAGGACACAAACGTGCCACTTTCGCGATAATACTGACGGCATTTTGCAGTGTTATTTGCATCATTATATGATATATTTGTTCCGTCAGACCCTTGACAGTTTGAACCATGTCCGTTACCGTTTTGCCCATCAAGTTTTTTGTAACATTCGTATATGGATTTTGCACCAATCTCAGATTGTTGTGACGGCTTTGAATAAATGAAATCATCAGGGCAACCTTGTGGGGCAGACGAAGTACCGTCACAGTATTTGCCATCCTCACAAACCACACATTCTTGATAATCGCCTGTTCCACCAAGCGTACAACCTTTTGTTGAAGAACAGTTGTT
>JAFSST010000003.1 GCA_017450905.1 Alphaproteobacteria bacterium | reverse complement strand
ACGACAAAGATTTATTTAATCTGTTTTCTAATCCTGAATTGTCGTGGAACAAGGGCCCAGGTAAGGAAGTTATTGGTATCGTTACCAAGGCCACCGACAAGGTTATCCGCTTTGGGGCATTGGCCGTTGGTTACAGTGTAACCGCCGCGATAAACGAGATAAAAAAAGTGGGGACCAGAATCAGAAAAGAAAAAGGTCAATTGGCCAAGAAACACGCCGGAAAAACTGCGGAAAACACAGAATCAAAAGATATAACAGAGGCAAAATTGGCTGCAATTGGGAAAGAAAAAGCGGCATTGGAAACCAAATATAAAAATCGGTTTTATTATACGGCTTATGGTGACCCAAATAATCCGGACCCAACGATACAGCGTGAACAGCAAAAGCTTGATGATTCGACAATGTTTATCAACAAATGGCTAAAAGATTTGGACGCTAGAGCCGAAGATTTATCGCTCGAACAACAGGACGAGATAGCGGTGTTTATAGAATCTGTTCGAAATGTTCTGAATGGTGAACCTGGTGCCAAGGTTCCGAACATAGGTGCAATCAGTGATGCCGCTGCCAGAAAACTGGCAAGTGACATTAAAAAAAGCTTGACCGATTTCAAAGATGTTCGTGCCAAGAAAGAGGATTTTGAAAAAGCCGCGGCAGAGATTAGTGCCGCCGAAAAAAGAGAGGCTGAATTACAGGAAGATATCGATAACTGGGACGATGACCACAAGGATAAATACGAAGATTTGAAAGAATATTGGAATAAGTTGATTGGCAATCGTTATTCGCCGCGTGGTTTGTGGAATCGTTTCAAACCAGGCAGCAAGGAAAACAAACAAAAGGCGGCAATCGGTTGGATGGAACGTGCCGCATAAAGTGGTTTGTCATTCCGGCCACAGAGCCGGAATCCAGTGAATAAAAAAGTGTTCACCACGGGTGAATGGCATTGTTCTGCCTGGTCCCCGCATCAAGTGCGGGGTGACATTTTTTTGTGGGGTAATGCCCACCCCACAACAAGCCACATACACTAACCACTTCTCACTAATTTGACATTTTTTTATGTTATGCTAACATAGGATATGCGACCGATGTCGCATAAAGGAAAAAACTATGAGTGATTATAATAAAAATCAAAAAACAGGCTGTTCGTGTTCGTTAACTGGGATGTTGTTCTTGATTGTTTGACTGCGGCAACCATAATGATGGTCAAAGAATGTCAACGTTCGGATATTCGGTTAAAGAAAGACCGCGAGGCATACGAAAAAATGCACGACACAATACAAAAACAAATATCGGATACAACGATAACAAAATTTAAAAAATAAGTCGTAAAAAAAAACGCCCAAACGGGCGTTTTGTTTATTCATTTCCGACTATTTTACAAACATCGTTTTGCATTTCTGCCTTGTAAATAGGATTCAAAACACGAACATATTTGCTTAATTTTTCACACGATAATTCGGGGAGGTTTTGACATTCAAAAGCCTCGCCATCGCCAGTTGGTGAACCGCCCAACGCACTGCAAATTTTTCTTGCTGATATCGCGAACGAAACATTGCCAGTTTCTATGATGCCTTTTACAACCACGCCCTTGTAATGTTCTTCGGGGGAATCGCATTTGTATGTGATGGTGTTTTTATCCTTGTAATACAACCATTTTATATCTTCATCTGTTTTGTTGCATACAATTTGACCCAACGCCTTCATTTCAGGGGTGGATATACTAACGTTTGAAAAATCTTTGTTACAAAACTGGTATCTTATTGATGTGTCGCTTGATGAACAAGGGTCCGCCGGTGTGCATGCCTTGGCACGGTCAAACCAAATTGCAAGTGGTGCACCAACAGAATTTTTTCGGATTGAAACCTCGTCACAGATTTTTTTCGCTTCGGCGTATTTTGCCTCCATCTCGGCGGCATCTTCGGCAACGGCATGACCGATAATGGTTAATGTTGCCAATGTAGATATTAACAGTTTTTTCATTTTTTTTCCTTTGGTTTGTTTATTTGTTTTTTTTTATCACTACCAACCGCCGCCACCACTGGCGTTTTGGTTGGTTTCAGACTCGTTCTTGACGGTGGTTGCGGTTGTTACGGATTCCCCACTGGTCAATTTTATAAATGTTGTTCCGCCCGAACCAGTGTCGTTTTTCCCATTATATTTTTTATGCAGTGCAATGTTTCCCATAACACCAATTCCCGTTCCAGCCAATGTTGCGATACCCGCGATTTTAAAGTTCTGGTTTGATTTTTCGCACGCCTGTAATGCGGATAACTTTTTTGCATGTTCGGTTTCCAATCGTGCTATTTCCGCATCCAGCCCCGCCAATTCCGATTCCAATTGATTGACAGTCGCCGCAAACGCAGGTGTAGTTGCACAAAACAAACAAAATATAAAAACGCATGGATTAAAATATCTCACTTTTTTTCATCCTTGGTTTCGTTTTTCTTTTGATTTTTGTGATTTTGTGATTGGATAATTGCCGCCGCACCGGTCGCCGCAACACCAATTCCGCCGATTATGGTTGCCGCCTTCCATTTTCCTTTGGACGATTCACATTCAATCATTTGGGCATCTATTTTTGCGATTTCGCCAATCAAATAGTTTCGATAATTTTGACGTTGCGAAATAGCATCGTTTAATTCACGAATTTTTTCGGTGTCTTTATCAACCGGTCGAACATCATCGGTAACCGTTCCGATTGACCCAGATGTATTTGGGACCGGCATATTTACCGCCGCGGCACCCGTGGTTGCACGTGCCGTTGATTCATTTGTTTGAACGGTCGGTGTCGGATTGTTTTCGTGTTCGGTCTGAACAGATTGTTGGGCCTGTTGAGCCGCCGCCATTTCGGCGTTTTTTGCCGCAATCTTTAATGCCAAATCAGGTGTGCGTTGTGGGGCCGTCCGAACCGCGTTCGCATCAGCCAACGATATCAATATGCCACAAACAGCAATCAGATATTTTTTCATTTTTCCTTTCTTGTTCGGAAACATTATATCATAAAAAAAGACTGAAAAAAAGTTTTTTCAGCCCTTTAATATACGTGATTTGGATTTTTCCCATTCGCGGCGTTTTATAGTCTCGCGTTTGTCGGCACGATTTTTACCATAACCGATGCCCAACAGAACCTTTAACTTGCCGTGATTGTTAAAATACAGTTTTAATGGAACGATTGTGGCACCGCGTTCGGTCAATTTTCCAATCATCCGATTTATTTGTGCCCGGTGCAGTAACAATTGACGTGGACGGCGTTCATCAAAATTTACAATTCGTGCCGCGGTTGGTAATTTTTGAATTTCGATTCCCGCTAAAAATAAATTCGTGCCGCGTTTTTGAACAAAGCCATCAACAATGGTAACCAATCCGTATCGAATTGATTTTATTTCCGCACCCGTCAGGGCGATTCCAGCCTCGATAGTGTCTTCGATAGTATAACTGAACCGTGCTTTACGGTTTTCAGATACGGCACCAAATTTAATCATACTGCGTGGCATATTAAAACTCTATCTTGGGGTATAATACCCGAACATTTTCCATAACTATATCACACAATTTTTCAAATGGTATATTTTTTATGTCCGCCAATACTTTTGCGGTTTCAACAACGTATGCGGGTTCACAAACCTTGCCCCGGTATGGGACCGGTGCACAATATGGACTGTCTGTTTCGACAACCAGTCGGTCCAACGGAATACGTGCAAACGTTTCGCGAATGTCGCCGGCGTTCTTAAATGTCAAAATACCACTGGCGGAAAAGAAAAAACCACAATCCAGCATTTTTTTTGCCAAACCATATCCCGATGTAAAACAGTGCATAACCCCACGAACATCGTATTTCGATAAAATGTTTGCGGTGTCATCTTCGGCATCGCGTGTATGAATTGCGACCGGTAAATTGTGATGTGTTGCCATTTCTAATTGGCGTTCGAACAGTTCGATTTGGGCATCGCGAGTATTTGTTTCCATTTCGTGATAATCCAATCCTATTTCGCCGACACCCAAAACCCGTGGGTTTTCCAATATGTCGTCAGTAATAAAATCGTCCGGATTAACACCGGCGTGTTCGGGGTGAATACCAATAGTTGCAAATATATTTTTGCGTTGATTAACCAGATGGACGGTGCGTTCAATATCTTCGGGGTCAGCGGTTGGGCAAATCATAATTCCAACCCCCGCCGCCATTGCACGGTTAATCACGGCATCCATACCGCCGATTGATGAAAAATCGTATGTTAAATGACAATGGGTATCTATAAGCATTTTCGAATTTCCTGGATAATTTTAAAAACAGATATTTCAGGTTCAAGGTTAATGCGTTTTATATCGTTAATTGCATTGGTTGCCATCGGGTATAATTCCGCCAGGTTAAAGTGTGCGATTACGTCTAATAAAATCCCATACAATTCCGGTTCGGGTGCAATTTGCTTTGCAATTGACATAATGTTTGATGCGGTTGAGTTTTTGCTCGTAAGAATTTTTATCAGATTTTCATAAATCTCGTCCCCACCGAATTGTTTTAAATTTGCGATACGCCCAAAAGAACCGTTTGCCAATCGCAACGTTTCGGTACTGATTGTATCTTCGGGCATAAATTTTGCACACAATTGACGTAATTCAGCAATACCCAATGGTCGCATTTTTTCCACGCGTGCACGCGAACGCACCGTTGGCAAAACATTGGATAATTGGTGCGTAACCAACAAAAACAGTGTTTTCGCGGGCGGCTCTTCCAACAGTTTTAAAATAGCATTCGCCGCCGCAACCGTTAACGCATCCACGGAATCAATCAATACGACACGCCATTCACCAGACATTGATGACATACGCATTTTCTCGATAGTGGCACGCACGGTATAAACAGATATAGATTTCCCATCGGATTTGATTTTCCCGTCCTTGTCTAAATTTCGGTCTAAATCAATTATGAAAAAATCGCCAACGTTTCCATAAACCATCTTTGCGATTTTATATGCCAATGTGGCCTTGCCAATACCGCGTGGACCGGTCAGCATCCACACAGGGTGCAACGGGTGTTCGTTACGTTTTTCCCACGCATCAACAAACGTGTCAAGTGTCTGTTTATGTCCAACCAGGCAATCGTTGCCCATTGGGTGCGGAAATTCGTAAACATTAACCTTTTTTCGTGCCATTTTTATTTGCCCATAATCATAACAGAAATGTTTTTCCACACACGTCCAAAAAATTGTGTTTTTCCTATGCGATTTTTTGCGACCAGTTTTCCACGTGCAATAACGTTACCATTTTGTTCGGCGATAATTTCGCCAATGACATCGCCGGCATTTATTGGGGCGGCCACAGGGTCGTTATACCGTGCCAAAATACGTATTCCCTTGAAATCTTGTCCCTTGGCGATGGTAATAGCAAAAGGTTTGTCCACGGTTGCGGTAACGGTTGGTTTGCGACCATACCATACCGGAATTTGTGCAATATCTTGGTCCGGGGTAAAAAACACCCGCGTTGAGGTTGTTGTAAAACCGTGATTTAACAATTTTTTCATTTCCGCCGCCAATGCGTCATGACCCTTGGCACGGAAACCATTGATAACGCCAATCAGTCGGCGACCGCCAACCTTGGCACTGGCGACCATTCCGTATCCGCCCTGGTCGGTATGACCTGTTTTTAACCCATCAGCCGCCGGCATAGTAAATAACAACTTGTTATAATTCATTGTGTGCGTGCGACCCCAATCGCGACACCAATCAGTTTTATAGTCGTTAAACTCAAACCGTTTGGTTGCGAACATTGGATATAAATCCGGATAATCAGAAATTAAATGATATGCCAACGTTGCCAGTTCCCGGCTGGTCATCAAATTATTGTCATTTGGTAAACCACTGGCGTTGCCAAAAGTGGATTGCGGCATCCCAATTTCGCGGGCCTTGTTTTGCATCATCTCGGTAAATTTAGCCTCGGTCCCGGCCAAACCTTCGGCTACGACAACCGATGCGTCCCCACCGGACAGCACAATCAAGCCCAAAATAGCATCACGAACGGTAATTTCCTGGCCCGCGACCAGGCATATTTTGCTGGCTGGGTACCAAAGTGGATTTTTATAATCGGCGTTTTCGCCAACGGTTAATTTGTCGTCCAATGTCAATTCACCGGATTTAACACGGTCAAATAAAACCGCCAAAGTCATCAATTTCAACATAGAAGAGGGTGGCATTAACGTGTCGGCATTTTTTGCCACAATTTCGGCACCGGAATCATAGTCGATCAAAAATGCAGATTTGGCATTTGTTTGATATGCGGCATTTGCAGTCAGCGTTATAAATGTTGATAAAAATGTAATAAATATCTTTCTCATATTCTGATAATAGCAACATTATTGTGTGATGTGCAAGTGGTTTGTATCGTAAAATAGTTTGATTTAAAGGACCGTTTAAATCAAACGTTTTTTGCATAATAAAAATCCAGTAATATCAGTTCGCCCAAACATCGAATCTGGGGCGAAAATAAACGGTCTTTTGTGATATGCTTATTAATCAGAGAGAGATATAAACAAAACATACAGCAAAAGGATTATAAAATGACATTAATTGCACATGGGATATTGGCATTGAATAAGGCTATAAAAGATCGAAACAAAGAGTATTGGCAGAGGCAAAACTCCAAATCAGCGAAGAAACTAAGAAAGTTGGAAAAAGCAGAAGATTTTATAGCCGAAGAAATGAATTTGCTTAATAAATTGTGGGTTGGGCCGGTTCGTGATGGGAAACACCCAATGGCGTTTGAATCTATGCTTATTGCTAATGCCGCCGTGCTTGCGGCCAGCCCCATAATTGGTGTGGTTGCGGGTGCAAAAGCACTTAAAGATAAAATTGAAGAAAAAAAGGCAGAAAAAGCCAGAATCAAAAAGCTGGAAGCAGAAGCGGAATCTGAAAAGATGGAAATAGATTTGGCATTGGATTTGATAGAAAAAGCCGATGCTGTATTTGCCCGTGGCCAGGATGCAAGGGACACAAGTGCAAAAACAGTGGGGCTTGTTAGTAATGATGCTAACAATTTTATTCAAATTGTCAATTTATTCGCCAAAGATGAAAACAAGGGGGACTATGTCATATTCCTTTATGGAAAAAATTTAGGAGATGGTGACACGAATGTTTTCTTTAAAAATCCGGAAACAGGCAATTATGAACATGTGGCAGAGATAAGTTCCCAGCTTGGAAAGGAAAAAATCTGGAAAGCGATACAGAAACGTTGTAAAGCCGTGTTTGATAAGAAACTCAGAAACAGCAATACAGTTAAACCTGTTAAAGATATCAAAAGATAAAAACAACCGGGATGAAAAAATCCCGGTTTTTTAATGGAAGGCGGTGGGAGAAAAGCAAATTGGAATCGCGCGCATAACACATTCGGTATCGTCAAGCCCGATGATTTTTACATCGCAAATTGTGCGTTCGGGGATTGTTTTTTTGGCAATTCGGACCGGTATATCATCGGGTGTGCGTGCGATGTTATTTGATTCAACCAATACTGATGTTGTTTTGCCGATTTGTTTGTTCATAAACGTCCGCATATTTTCATTCGCGACATCTGTTATGATTTTTACACGCTGTTTAGATACATGTTTATTTACCTGGTTCGGCATTTCGGCGGCAACCGTTCCGGGTCGTATGGAATAGGGGAATGCATGAATTTTTATCGGCTTTAATTCACGGACCAAATTTAACGTTTCGTTAAACAATTCATCTGTTTCACCCGGAAAACCGCAAATGATATCCCAACTGAAACTGATTTTCCCATCGGCTAATTTTACCAGGTCGCGAACAGTTTTTGCGTTATGTCTGCGAAGCATTGATTTTAAAATACTGTCCGACCCCGATTGCATTGACAGGTGCAAATGTGGCATAAACCGTGGGTTGGTTTTCATCATTTCAATGATGTTTTTTATCGCCGGAACCGCCGGGTCAACCGAAGATAATCGTAACCGTTTTATTTCCGGAACGTCATTTAACAACATTTCGCACAAATCACTGATTAAAATCGTTCGGCCATTATGTGTTTGAATGTATGATGCCGCATCAACACCGGTCAGAACTATTTCGGAATATCCGCGGTTTGTTGCCGCACGAACATCCGCCAAAATATCTTCGTATTTAAACGATACGGCGGGTCCACGTAACAATCGTGTTATGCAATAAGTGCATTGATGGTTACATCCGTTTTGAATTTGAACAAATTGTTTAGATAATGTGGATTCCTTGGCAGATTCTTCAACGTTAATCTGGCACGGGTTGCCGCAATCTTTTATGCCAATTGCGTTGATGTATGCGTTGATATTTAATTTATCGCGATTGCTGATGACAAAAGTATTGGGGATTTTTTGAAATAATTCCGGATTACGGGTTGCACCACAGCCCGTTACAAAAATAGGCGTGTTTGGGTTTTCGCGTGCTATTTTGCGGACGGTTTGACCAGATTGACGTTCGGCTTCGGCCGTGACGGAACAAGTATTCACCACAACCCCGCACAAACCGGCGGTATTTAACAGTTTTTTTATCTTTTCTGATTCCAATGTGTTCAATCGGCAACCAAAAGAGAGTGTTTTTATGTTATTTTTATTATTTTCTGCTTGCATTTTTACCATCCTTGGGTCATTATAACGGGACGAAAATATATTTCAACAAAGGATTTAACAATGGCACGCACAACAAATTCGGATACATTACCATTTGTAGAGAGCAGATATGAACTTGGGATGTTGGCATCTCAACGTGTTCGTGATTTGAATGGTGGGGCAACACCGGTGGTTGAACGCGGTAACGATAAACCAACCGTAACGGCGTTGCGTGAAATTGCCAGTGGAAAACTGGATGTCGCGGCAATCAGACATGAATTTGTTCAATCTTACAAGGATGCACCGACCGCTGAAAATGTCGAAGAAACGTTGGAAATCGACAGTGCCGATCCTGCGTTGCGTGAAATTGATGCAGAATTGGAAGAAACTTTGATTGAACAAGACCCGGTTGATGTTGTCGAGGCCGAAGAAGACAGCATCCCATCCGAAGAAATCGAAGATTAATCCGAATTAATTGGAGATGTCGCATAGTTGGTCTAGTGCGCCACATTGGAAATGTGGTATACGGGCAACCGTATCAAGGGTTCGAATCCCTTCATCTCCGCCACAAAAATCAAACGCCCGTTTGGGCGTTTTATTTTTGTTGTGTGATGTGCAACGCCGACCGAGGTAATCCTTCATCTCCGCCATCCGTCTTTGCCGATGGTAAAGCCGCGATTAGTGGCGAAGACGTGCAACATTTGTGTTGATTTTTTAGCGATTTTGTGATACAATGCACTTAATCGAGCGAACGGTATTTTGCCGTCTTTTTTATTTTTGTCCCGCTAAATCACCCACGAAATTTTACAATTTTGCGGGACCCGATATGTGGGCTTTTTTTTATTTAACAAAAGGAATTACAATGCAAACACCAAAATTTTTACGTAATCTGTTACAATCTGATAATTATTGGAACAAAAACTCTGCTGAATTTGCAATGGCTAATGAAATCTTAGAAAAACTGTTTCCTGGAAAAATGCAAATGGATGCAACGGGCAGATATGTAGCACCAGAATATGATATGACGTATGAGCAATTCTTGGATGCACAAAAGAAATTTGATAATGATATAGAAAACGCAATTCAAGAAGCAGAAGACGAAGAATATGAGGATAATGGATTTCAATATATAGATATTAGGCAGTTTATAGAAATAGCAGAAACGATAGATGTTCGTGTTTTAATGCTGGACGGTGATATAGAAACAAGGCAACTGGTTGTTTATAAATTAAATATTCCGGAAAGCACGAATGAATATTTGGAAGCCGTGAACAAGATTTGGGTATGGCACAGCGAAGACGATGAACGTATTTGTGATGATTGTGCTGCACATGATGGTGAAGTATTTGAAGATAAAGACGACATTCCAGAAATTCCCGTGCATCCTAATTGTCGTTGTTGGGTTGAGGAACAAGAATTGGACGAAAAGGGTAAACCGATTTCAAGTAAAGTGTACAAAGGACACAAACCAGGGGGACCACAAGGTCAAACGGCATCAGAAAAAATACCAACCTTTGATAAACCAATTGATATAAAACCGGGCCAATATGCGAAATTCAACGGAAAAACATTAACAATATATCAAGATGGTAAAGTGGTTATGTCTTGGGATGCGGTGTCTGGTAAGTTAGGATTTCAAAGTCCTGAATATCAAAATTTGAAAAATAAAGGGACTATTCCGGCAGGAACGTATGTGGCAAGACAAAGTGATTTGCAATTTTATAAAGATATAGATCGTTGGGATAGAATGCGTTCCGCAGTGGGAGGCGGAACTTGGCGAGGGGGGACAGATTCTTGGGGTAATTCACGAGTATGGTTAGAACCAGCCAAGGAGACAAATACTTTTGGGCGTGGTGGTTTTAGTATTCATGGAGGGGCCGAGCCCGGTTCTGCTGGGTGTATCGATTTAACCGATCAGATTGATGACTTTACAAAGTGGTTTGAAAATAATAAAAAAGATGTCATACTTAAAGTTGTATATTGAAAAGGAAATATAGATGAAGAAATTTTTAATGCCAATAATGTCATTTTTCGCCGCCGTTGCGTTTTGTGTATTTCTAGTATTTTTAGTTGATTTGGCTATTTTTGACCGTGTTGGGAAAGCCTGTGGTATATGGGAAAGCACATTCCAAGCATATGAAGAAACTGCTCGTGGATTAGTATTGATGGCGAATATGGATATGTTATTCATTTTATTGTCGCTTGCTATATTTGGATTGTTGATATTGATATTGTTTAAGCATTATAGCTATCGAGTTTTATTAATACCAATATTAGGAATAGTTTTGTTCTTTGTGATCGGGTATCGGTTTTTATGTTTCATATAGCATGCAAAGCAGATAAGAAGACATCGCAACGCAGTTGCCGGGTTCGGAGACGCAGGTTAATGAAAACGAGCGAAAGCGAAGTTTGAATTTTACGAGTCGAAAGACTGTGTTTTGGTTGGACTTGCACGTGGTCTTTTATTATGGTATAATTACACGGTAAAAAGGAGATGTTATGCAAGATTCAAAAAATAACCTTATCGAAATCCGGAACGCGTTTGGGGCGATAAAAGAACTTCAACAATATCTGCCAAACATTAAGGATGTTGTTGTAACCGCGGATGTGAATCAGATAAAAACCGCCGAATTTATCAAAAAATTATTGTCAGCAGAAAGTGATACAGAAATTGAATCTTTGTTTTACCGCGCTACTGATTTTACCAAGGATTTGATTGATTACACATGGGGGTATAGGCCCGCGTTCAGAATTGATAAACTGACACTAATAGTTCAAAATATGGCCAAGGCTCAAAAAAGTCAAAAGAACGAATCCTTTAGAAAAACGGTAAAACAATACGAACAGTTAGTCTTGGAAATGGATGCAGAAAAAAGAGACCTGCAACGAACAATTAATAAACTGTTAGAGCTGCAAAGAATTATTTTGAACGATGCGGAAAGCAAGGCACGTTTAACGGCCGTGGACAGTAAAAAACGTTACAGAAACGCCTCTGAAACAATTAAGACATTGTTAGGAAGAATATATAATGACGAGACCGATGAATACGGCAAGGTTGATGTCGATAAATTAAAAAGGGTCTATTGGGGCAAAAAAGAAAGTTATTTTAATGGATAAAATCGCCCGTTTGGGCGATTTTTCTTGCTGGTCCTGTGTGGCTAATCACACGGACCGTTTCTTTTATTTTATGTATTTTTTTATTGACAAAGATTTTAATTGTGTTAATGTTTCGGGTTGAAACAGGGTTAACCCAAGGGGTAAAAATGATGAAACAGAACGTTGTTGATACGGTTAAACAGATTATTGGTAACGAGATTAATGCGGATGGTGCGTTTATTCCAGAAAATTCTCGGCTTATCGATGATTTGCGGGTGGATTCTTTATCCAGAGCTCTTATATATATGAAATTGGAAAAAGAGTTTGGTATTTCTTTGACCGAATTTATAAAGAAAAACACAAGGGTTTCGGATGTGTGTAAACGGGTTAGTAAAGAAATTGCAAAAAAATCAACTGACTCTATGTTTATGACGATTGCTGAATACAATGCGGTTCGCGAAAAATACAGCAAACAGCCGTTGATTTCACGAAAAAATGATTCAAAAACAAAAATAAAAACGGTATCGTTAAAAGAATTTTTGGTAATGAAAAAATTAAACAAAAAAGGAAAATAAATGAAAAAAGACCATATGAATACATTAATTAATCGTGCATTTTTGCGTGCTAATCCATTAAAAACAGTTAGTTTATGGTTGTTGTTTGGATTGGGAATCTGTGCTACTGGGGCGGCGGCGTACGAAGTCAACAGTATCGCAAAACAGGAAAAGAAAGCATTTACCACGGTTGCATCCGAACGTTGGGGCAATATCAGTTTCACTGTTTTGGCATCATGGATTATGGTGTTGGTAAGTGCTGGTTTTGTTTTTGATACAGAAAAAGAACGTCAGACCGCAAACTATATTCTTAAACGCAAAATCCGCTCTATTGCCACCCAAAATAAAGAAATGATGGTTTATAAAGACGAACAAGCAATGCAAGATTTAGGCGATTTATTGGTTGCAAATATGACCAAGCAAGAAAAAACGGCTGTTATAAAAATTGCTCGTGATTTTGCACACAAGGTTTCGGTGTTTGACAGAATGTGCGATATAGAACCAGATAAAATTGATAAAATGGTTGCAATTCAAGAAATCGAAAAAATTATAGACGGTGTTCTGAAACGCAATCCGGAATTGGTCGATATATTTACAGAAAACAATTCACCGTTTTTTGTATCTGTGTCGGAAAAACAATATAACTAATTTGAAACGCTTTAACAAATATCCCCCGTCAAAGTGGCGGGGTGTTTGTTTTATATCAAAATTGTTGAATTATTATGCCAAGAATGTTAAAATCTGACGTGGAATTTATTACAAAAGGTGATTTATTATGAAACGTTCAGATTTAATCAGAACTATCCAGGTTCAATTCAAGCGTATGCGAACATCGGACGCGGCGGCCGTTTTGGATGCTTTGTCGGATTCTATGATTGATTCAATCTCGCACGGGGACAGGATAGAAATTCGTGGTTTTGGAACATTTCAGCCACGTCCACGTGCAACAAAAATTGGATACAATCCGGTTACTAAACAACCTATGCACTTGGCGGCAAACACGACTATATTGTTTAAACCCAGTCGTGAATTAACCAAAAAAATGAATGGATAAATAATGTTGTTTGGAAAAAATTCCGGAATCAAAAACAGAAATCGTGAAAAATACGATAAAGTTCGCCGCCTGATGTGGATTAAGTGCGAGGCGTGTGATAAATTGGTTTATTACAAGGATTACAAGGATAATCATTATATTTGCCCTCGATGTGGTCGTGCGTTTATTATGAATCCGAAACAACGTTTTGATTTATTGTTTGATGACAATACGTGGGAAAAAATCCCTATGCCAAAAATGCCGGACGACCCATTGAATTTTGTGGATCGTATCCCGTATGTTGAACGCCTGGCCGAGGCCAGGGCCGATACAGGTTTTAATGATGCGGTTACAACGGCCGATGGGACGATTGGCGGTATTCCCACAACAATATGTATTCTTAATGGCGAATTTATGATGGGGTCCATGGGGCGTGTTGCGGGTGATTCCATTGTTGCCAGTGCCGAACACGCAATCAAAATGCGTCAGCCTATGATTATGGTCGCGTGCAGTGGTGGTGCCCGTATGCAGGAAAACATTTTATCGTTAATGCAGATGGCACGCACAACTGTTGCGGTTAACAAACTGCGTGCGGCAAAAATCCCATACATTGTTTTATTGACGGACCCAACATTTGGTGGTGTAACGGCATCTTTTGCAATGCTGGGCGATGTGAATATCGCGGAATCTGGGGCACGAATTGGTTTTGCTGGCCGCCGCGTTATTGAACAAAACATCCGTGAAAAATTGCCGGCGAATTTCCAAACGGCGGATTATTTGTATGAACACGGTATGGTTGATATGGTGGTTCCGCGCGCCGAATTAAAATCCAGGTTGGAAAAAATCTTGGCGGTGTTAACCCACCAAACCCGTCCGTGTCATGACATAATTGTTACAACCCCTGAAACCGATGCAAACAAACAGGCACGCGGAATGGGTGAAAATGATGCGTATGACAAGGTTTTGTTGGCACGTAATGAAAACCGCCCGCACTTTTTGGATTATATTCACGGAATTGTTTCAGATTGGACCTATCTGGCGGGTGACAGATTGTTCGCCGAAGATGCGGCAATGTGTGGCGGGATTGGTTTTTGGAACGGTATTCCTGCGGTCATTCTGGGCCAGGAAAAGGGTCGCACGATTGAGACGCGTCAATTGCATCGTTTTGGTATGCCGAACCCCGAAGGCTATCGCAAGGCCCAACGTTTAATGCGTTTGGCGGAAAAATTCGAATTGCCGGTTGTGTCTTTATTTGACACTGCGGGTGCTTTTGCGGGGTCTGCCGCCGAAGAACGTGGTCAATCCCAGGCGGTTGCCGCAACAATTCAAACCGGGCTGGATATAAAAACACCTTATGTTGCCGTCAACGTGGGCGAGGGTGGTTCCGGTGGTGCGATTGCGATTGGGACTGGCGACCGTGTTTTAATGTTAGAAAATGCGATTTATTCGGTTATTGCACCAGAATCTTGTGCAAGTATTTTGTGGAAGGATAACAAATTCAAGGCAACCGCGGCGGCGGCAATGAAATTGACTGCGACCGATATGATGGAAATGCGTGTTATCGATAAAATAATTGCTGAACCGACCGGTGGTGCACATACAGATTGGCAAAAAACCATGGAAAATCTGGCGGTGGCGGTCAGCGACCAGATAAAACTGTTGCAAAAAACGCCTGTGGAAAAATTGCCGGAATTGCGTGCGGAAAAATTTCTGAAAATGACCCGCAAAATCGACAGTGTTCCGACCAAGAAATCAAAATGATACAGAAATAAACCGCCCAACGGGCGGTTTTGGTTTCTGATTGTTGTTTACCTAGAATATAATTTTTCCGCCAACAACAAAACCAAAATCGCTGGATTCTGATGTGATTCTGGCGGATAATTCTGCAAATACACCAAGATATTTCAAAATATCATATTCTGCACCGATAAATGCCTTTGTTGAAAACAGACCCTGATTGTCGGTATGTTTTGGGTCTTCTTGATATTCTTTTTTTATGTTCACGTGCCCCAATCCCAAACCGCCGTATAAATCCAAGTCTGCCCATATGTTATATCCCGCAAAAGCAGCGGCATAGTATTCACGACCCGTGACATGTAGATTTATGTCGTTTAACGAGGAATTAATTTCACTGGTATCAAGGCGTGCACCAAATTCCCAACCAGAATCTTTTGGTTGCCACACAAAACCAAGTTGCAGGTTCAAACCCCTGGTCGGTGCGTTTGGATTTGCATCATCAACGTAAATACTGCTGGATTCGTGGGCTATGGATATGAATATATTGTGTGTTTTCCAAAAATTATACCAGTTTTCCCGTCTTTTTTCGCGTTCGGCTTTACGGTTTGCACGCTCTTCGGCACGGATGCGTTCTCGTTCGGCTTTACGGTTTGCACGCTCTTCGGCACGGATACGTTCTCGTTCGGCTTTTTCTGCTTCACGTTTTGCTTGCTCTTCGGCACGGATGCGTTCTTGTTCAGCTTTTTATTCTGCTTTCTTTTTTTCCTGTTTTACGCGGTCCGATTCTTTTTTCGCGTTTTCTTCGGCAATTCTTTTTTGCTCTAACAGTTCTGCTTCTTTTTTTGCACTTTCTTCGGCGGCACGTCTGGCGGCATCTGACTTTGCCTTGGATTCAAGAACATCTTCCAGTGATGTGCCACATTCGTATTCAATCAAATTTTGGTTGTCATCAAAATCGGTGCACATCTCGGCAAAAGATGGTCCAGAAAACGGCAACAAACACAAAAATATAACAAGACATCGTTTCATGTTTTAACCCCCTGTTGCCAGATTATTTTTGTGTTCTGTTTTCTTTATCGGTAATAGATGTTATTTTCCCAGGATATCCTTTTACTATAATCTTTGTGTTGCCAACAAGGCATCTGCTGCCAAAACACAATGTTCCTTTGCGAACCGCAGTGTATTGCAATCCATACATTGCATCTGCATCAGTGTTTTTCATAGCATCATATACCGCGGCCGCCACACAACTGGACGAAGCAAAGTTTCCATCGTTTGATTGAACAGAAACACCGTATGTTTGGCGTTCTGGTGCGGAATTAAACAACCACAGGAACGAAGTGCATTCGGCCGTCCCGGTTAATTTGTTGTTCGTATCAATTGATATTTTTGCTTCTTTTGGGACAAAGTCCATTTTTAATTCGGATGGGCTATCAACGCCAATTCTGCCCGTGTGATACGCACCACAGCCTGTTAATGCCAAAACACCTAATATCGCGATAGTTTTTTTCATAATGCACCCTTTTGGTAAAAATAATTGTTGCTAAAAAAGTTTCTTGAATTTAATCCTAATTATAACCATTATTCGAAATAATGCAACAGGTTAATGTGGGGTAAAGGGTGAGCGTGGTCAAATAAAAACACCCCAAAAAGGGTGTTTGAATTTTATGGCGGAGCGTATAGGACTCGAACCTATGGACCGCTGTAACACGGTCACGGATTAGCAATCCGCTGCATTACCACTCTGCCAACGCTCCGTATGTTGTGGACTGATTATATCAGATAAAATTTGCAAAAATCAAGCCCAAAACCACAAATTTTTCTTTTATACCAATTAGTGTCCAGAATGCCCATTGGAAAACGCGAGTTTTTTTATATCGCATACAATCTTGGCATGGGACAGGTCGGTAAACATAATGTCCAAGTGTTTCACATATCTTAAATCAAATTTGCCACAAAGCCCAACCGTGCCATTAAGATTAATGGATACTGCACGCGGATTTAATTTCAAAACAGAAACTTTGGTCAGGTCTGCGTATGACAAATCGATATGTTTTACATTTTCCATATTTAAAACGCCGTGCAATCCGGTCGTATAACTTAAATCAACATCATGTGCGTTCGGATTCAGTATCAGTTTTTTTACTTTTGTAAAATCAGTGTGTGATGCGTTAATTGTATTAACGTCATACATATTTATCGTGCCATTTAATCCGTGAATATAATCCATATTTATGCTTTCGGCATGTGGATTTATCAACATTTTCCTGACATCTTTGATTTGCGAGTGGTTCAAAAACAGGTCATTAACATACGAAGCATTCAAATAACCACGCAAATTTTTTTGTGATAAATCCAGCATATTTGCACGTGGCGTATTGATTGCAACAATCATATTGTCTTTTATATCAAATACTTTTTCCCCATCTGCAACCAGTGATTTAGTCATGTCAGGGTTCTTTATTACCTGGATTTTTTTATTTCGTATTGCGGATTCAATTGCATTGCCAAATTCGTCCGGTAAACAAGCGGGATTCGACACCGTTTTTGTGTGTAAATCTAAAATAAATCCGTTGCCTAATTGTATTTGGCGACCCTTGTCCAGTTGTGTTATTTTGCCATTTTTTACGTAAAAATCATCGCCGAAAAATACATTGTCTATTACCTGGTTGTATTTGCATATTTGATTATCAACCAAAATGAACGGCTTGGGCAATAAAACCGTCCGTGCCGAGAAATCGATATTAAACCTGTGTTTCAGTGCATCAGACAGACCCGGGATTATGTTGTCCGGGTTGCCGTCAAATGTCTTGTTCGGATTGATGACGTGATGGTTATATCGATTGGTAATGATTATTCCACTGCCATCTTTGGCGATTTGAATTGAAATGACCGATGTTCCGTATTCGTCATCACGTGATGGGGTGTCTGGACGTTTAATCTTGTTTATGTTTTTTCGAACCGCATTTATGATAAAGTTTCGTTCAAACCTGTATTCGTCTTTGAAAGTGCAGAGTTCTTCGTTGGATTGAAAGTATTTTTTTATTGCGTTTTGTTTTTCAAATGTGTCGGCGATATACGCATTATATCCCGCCATGTTAAGCAGTTTTATTGGGTCGCCGTGTGTCGATTGGTCAATAATTTTTATACCATTCAAAGATTTTAAATACAATAATAAAGGCGTTGCGTCTTTGCCAGCAAAATGAACAATTTCTTCAATGTTTGGTATGTTCATAAAGTTTTGAATTGCGTGTGCAAAACGTTCGCCATTTCGATTTTTAATAATGTAAAACGGTTCTTTTTTCATCGCCTGTATAATAACACGATGTATGGTTTTGTCAATTCCGTTTTGTTAATCAAAGAAGAATTCGGTTGGGTTCACAGAGTATTTGAAAGATTTACCGTTTAAACCTTCTAGTTTTATGGTTTTTCCGCTTGGCGTTGTTATGCTGCGTTGTGATCCGGCATATCCAATTTGATAGTGCAGGTGGGTTAAATCCTTGCCCATTTTGGGACACGATTGAACCTTGGCACCGCCGCTGTGTCCCATAGTGCCGATTTGACACCCGGCGTGGACACGCTGACCACGTTTAACAGTAATGCTGTTCAGGTGCATATACATTGTGATAAAGCCACTGTCATGACGTATTTTTACGTAATTCCCTGCGGATTTGCATTTTTTTGCACTTGTAACACTTTCAACAACACCATCAGCCGTGGCGTATATTGGTGTGTCAAAATATGTCGGGTTGCACCCGATATCGATTCCATAATGCGGGTCGTTTATTTTAGAGCCGTCTTTACGTGTTCCCATCACACGCCACCCGTATCTAGAACAGATTTTGGTCGGGGCGGTTGTTGGATTGCCCAGTGGAATTTTTTGACCGAATGGGATGTTGGGACTGGCGTTTTTGCAATACTCTGTTGGGGCGGTGGTTGCCAATTTTTCAATTTTTTCTTCGTTGATTGTTGGTTCTTCTTTTGTTTCTTCTTCGACCTCGTCTTGTAATCCAGCCTCGTTTTCAACCAATTGAAAATAATGATACGGTGTCATTCCCGAATACTCTTCGTATCCATCGATTTTCAAGTTTTGTTTATCGGCAAAACTTAAATCAGCAACAGTTGTTGGAAATGTTTGTGGTGATAAAAAACTCTTGGCTGCGGGTGCGGCAATCGGTAAGGAAGTTATGGCGACAAAAAACAAGATTTTTCTGTTCATATCATATCAATTTGATGGTGTATATTTTAACAAATAAATTGTATCACTTTTTTCAATGTTTTGCAAACCGATGCGGAATAAATTTTGTTTGATAATTTTTGACAAACACAATGTGGTGTTTTACAATGCGAAAAAGGGTTGTCAATATGCCTGAAAATAAATACTTTGTATTACGCAACGGGGGAAAATAATGGGAATCAAGCATTATGTTCAACGGCATAACCAAAAAGCCCTTGTATTAATTTTACCCATTTAGTATATTTTCACTGTAATAGGGAAGGGGTGTTTGTAATTCATTGGATTTTTGTGGGCTTTCAGAATATGAAAAGACTGTTGGGTATATTTTTCTTTGCGATTTCTGTGTTGATTGCGGCATCTGCCGGGATGGTTTCTGCGGCGAACGCATGCACTGCGGACCAAATAACCCTGGATGATAATTCTTGTGTTGATGTTAAATTTACAATCAAAACAACCTCTATTAAAAATACCAGAATCAGTATTAATATCAGTGCCCAAGGAACATTTTACATTGAATGGGAAAATGGTGTTGTTGATCCGATTAATCGTGATAATACCACGAACGAAACGTATACACACAGATATGGAAATGTCCAAGGTCAAAAAACAATTCGTATTGGTGGGTTGGCAACGGGATATTCCACCAGCAATACAACCGCCGCAATTTCTATTTCATCATCTTCTTCCCGATATATTGAGACAATTAGTGGTTCTTTAACAGATTTGTTTCCGGAATATGGAACGGGGGCTGGACAATCGCCACTTTTTTATCGTAGTTTTTACGGCTGTTCAAAACTTGAATCTAAAATTCCAGAAAATCTTTTTCGCGGTATAACAAGCCCGCAAGCCAACACGTTTTATCAGACGTTTTCTGGCTGTACCAGCTTAAGCGGGTTTATTCCGCCGTCTGCTTTTGGAGGATTGATTCAAAATAATAGTCCATATACTGGTTCCATGATGTCTAATATTTTTTACAATACGTCCGCCATGGCTACATCGTGCACATCCCCGCACAGAAATTACACAACGGGCTATGAACAGTATTGGAATTCAAGGGTTTCTTGTGGTACGGAATACGCTTTGACCTATGTTATGAATGGCGGAACAAATTATGCCGGTGCACCAACGACATTTTGGGACGATGAAATTACGACTATAAATGGTATTCCAACAAAAACAAATAATGTATTTACCGGATGGTGTACGGATTCCGGGCTTGCCAACTGTTCTATGACACACACGATTCCCATTTACACAATTACACCCCAAACACTTTATGCCGCATGGCAGCCATGTAATGCGTGTGCCACAACAAATGCCAGTTGTTCTTTGACTGTTGTAAATAATACATGCACATATACAACAACATGCAACGCGGGGTATGAAAATATACAAAACAACGGGCAATATAATGCCAGTTGTTCGCCAATATCCGGTGGGGCGTGTCCCGCGGGGGATTATCGTGAAAATGGTATATGTGTCGCGGTCGGTGCGGGATATTGGTCTTCGCCCGACAGTGATGTTCGTACCCAATGTTTGGCGGGGCTAACCACTGTTGGATATGGACACGGTGCGGATGAAGCATCGGATTGTGGTCGTAAATTGCACCTGGGGAACTTTATTTTGTATTCCAAGACAACCAAACCAACCACGCCATCAATAAATGTTCGGGTCGAAAACAATGCCGCAACACATTACATCGGGGTCAGTTCTGTGGACCACACATTAACCCCAATTCATATTACCCAGGGGAATATACAATATACCGCCTTTGACGACAGTATTTTGTACGGTGAACGCGATTTAGAAACCAACACTCGTATTACGCAATAAAAAAAGGGGGGGCTTTTGTTTTTATCACCTTGGTTGTATAAAAAATTGGTATCAACCTTTTGATAAAGCACTTGTTTGGCTTTATCTTTTCTTCTAGGATTAAACATGGTATGTTGATATCGTTGTAATGCTATAGGAAGATTGAAATGAGGGTGTCGCGCTGGATTATTTTTTTTATTACGTTGGTAACGTACGTGCGTGTGGTGCACGGATATGTTTTGCACATTGGGGATACGACTCTGGTCCCACGGGCGACATGTGATACCGAACATAAATTATGGTTTCAGGTTGGAAATGAAACGATGTGCCTGCCGATGACAGAAAACTTTGTGCCAAACACATTACATGTTGAACATAATGGCGTAACATATTCCGCCGGACAACTTGAATTATTCTATGAAGCCAGCGTTTTCAACAGTTGTCAAAGTGTTTCTTTGCCCCGTGGGTTGTATTGTGTTGAATTGTTGGGCGGTCATGGTGGTGATGGT
>JAFSST010000056.1 GCA_017450905.1 Alphaproteobacteria bacterium | reverse complement strand
TATTTGTAATAATTTTCGCACGATGAGAAAAAAGTCCAGAAAACGTATCACAAAAATTTTTATCGGTGTTGTTGCGATTACTTTGGCAACGGCTTTTTTTGCGTTGCAAATATGGTCTGGTGTTTCGCGACCGGTTACATTTGTTATAAAACCTGGTGAAAATGTTTCAACGGTATCGGCACGTTTATTAAAACAAAATCTGATTATCAGCGATTCGTTATTTAAATTTGCGGTGAAATTTAATGGCGGAAAAATCCAAAGTGGCGAATATGATATTCCGCGTGGAACATCGGCATGGAAAATCGCATCTATGTTTTCGCGTGGGCGAATCGCAACAATTAAAATTGTCATCCCCGAAGGTTTAACGATACAACAAATAAAAAAACAACTGGAATCGACCAAGGAATTATCCGGCGATGTTGAATGTGGTGAAAGTCTTGCATGGGGTGCGGTTTGTGATTTGGCCGATGGTGATGTATTTCCGGATACTTATCGTGTTGCACGTGGAACGAATCGGTTGGCGGTTCTGGATTTGGCACACAAGAAAATGAACGCGATAAAAACAAAGTGGATGTTGGCACGAAAAAATCCCCCGGCACCATTAAAGAGTTGGGATGATGTTTTGATATTGGCTTCTATTGTTCAAAAAGAAACCCCAAAGACAAGTGAAATGCGAATCGTGGCCAGTGTGTATTTGAATCGGCTGCGGCGTGGAATGCGGCTCCAGGCAGACCCGACCGTTGTTTATGCGTTGACCGATGGGTATGGTGATATGCGTGGGGCACCGTTGTTACGTGAACATTTGAAAATAGACAGTCCATATAATACATATCGAAACAATGGTTTGCCGCCGGCACCGATTGCGAATGTTGGTTCGTATGCGATTCGTGCGGTATTAGAACCGGCCGACACCAGTTATTTGTTTTTTGTTGCGGACGGGCGGGGCGGTCATAAGTTTTCCGTGAATTACGAAGACCATATTAAACATCATTCTGATTGGCGTAAAATCAAACGCCAAAACAATCCCGAATACGAAGAAGCGTTTAAATAGTGGTTTGCGAGGTTTGTCATACCCGCGTATCGGGTCCAGCAAAAATTGAAAATTTTTGTGGGTGATTTTGGCCGGTATCTCGTCAGACTCTGTCGATACCTATCCGCGACAAAGCCCGACCAGACCCCGGCCTACGCCGGGGTGACGAACCACATCACACACACACTAACCACAAAAAACTGCCCAATCGGGCAGTTTTTATATTTTTCTATATCCAAACTTGTATCTTACCCCAAGTGAAATTTCATGAGAACCGACATCAGAATAGGACACTTGTTTCATCCTGCGATACATTAAATCAAATGACAGGGAATTCATATTATATGACATACCACCACCAATTTGGTATCCGAACAACAATTCTTCCTGACCTATTGGGGCATAAGTCGTATGCATAGTATCATACACCAATCCAATACCGCCAGTGACAAATAACCCAAAATTACCATCCTGTATGATATCATAATATCCGTTACCCATAATCGATAATTGTGAATTAAAATATTCTTCTTCTTTTGAATAATAATAATACCCATCATAGTAACTATCGTAAAATTCATCCTTTGCACTTGCACCATCGGTATATTTCAATTCACCTTCAACACGGAGTTTACGAAAAGACATACCTGCCGCAAGACGAATACCATATCCAGCATTCAAATCTTTATAAAAAAATGAACTATGAACACTTGGCAAATACACCCCCCCCACAGCAACATACATATTGCTAGATGTCGCGGCAACAGATGTTGTGGTACTTTTCTTGACTTCCTTTGCTTTATTTGCCTTTATTGCAGCAGACAAAGAGGTTCCACATTCATATTCAACAAGATTCATATCATCATCAAAATCTTTACACATTGCGGCATTGGCGACATTAGAAAACATCGCCACACCGACAGCACAAAATATCAGTTTTTTCATAATATCAATCCTTGTTGAAATGTATTACAACCAACCACCTAAAACAGATTTAGAAGATGTGTTCGTTTTCTGTTTTTCATGAACAACCGTACGATCCATATCTGTTATAGATGTGATTTTACCTGCATAACCCTTGATTAATACGTTGGTTGTTCCTGCAAGACATTTGCTTCCAAAACATAAAATACCGCTTTGAGAAGTCGTATATTGTGGAGCAGCAAGTATATCTGCATCAGAATTTTTCATCGCATCATATACAGCCGCAGCTACACAACCATTTGATGCCATTACGCCCGCACTTTCTTGTAATTGTGGGCCAAATGTTTTACGTTCTGGCACAGAATCAAACAACCACAAGAAAGACGTACATTCGGCTGCACCAGATAATTTATTATTTGTATTGATTGAAACATGTGCTTCTTGTGGTGTAAACTGAATTTCTGGATTGGTTACTGTCATACCTATTTTACCATTATGAACCGAGGAACATGCCGTTAATGCCAAGACAGATGTTAAGATTGCAATTTTTTTCATTTTTATACCCCTTTGTTTTTTGTGTTCTTTATTGAGCATTGCCATTGTACCGAAAACCAACGTTTAAATCAACATATTTTTTCCTATTGTTTTTAGTGTGCCTAAAAAAGCGGATATTATCAAAAAGCCAAGAAATCCGGCACATACAAGATTTTTTTACCGATGACCGTTTTGAACTTGTGCCTTTGCTACACAAACG
>JAFSST010000055.1 GCA_017450905.1 Alphaproteobacteria bacterium | reverse complement strand
GTCCAGGCCCAGTTAAAATATCATGTTTTCGACACCAATTGATATAATCAGCAACAATCAGAAAATATCCCGGGAACCCCATATTTATAATAACGTTTAATTCAAATTCTGCTTGCTCGTAGTATGGTTTTGTGTCCGCGATATTGTTTTCCTGGATTCGTTTGGCTAACCCGGACATGGTCATATCACGCAACATTTTACATTCTTCATCAAAGTTATCACCAAAACGCGGCAACAACGGCTTTTCATGAACATTAACCAAAAAAGCACAACGATGTGCAATACGAACAGTGTTTTCGATTGCTTCGGGTAAATCAGAGAAAAGTTCCGACATTTCATCCGCTGTTTTAAAATACTGTTCGGATGATTTCCGGGGACGTTCAGGGTCTATAACCTTGGTCTGGCCCAGAACACAACTTAACGCATCTGCGGCCTCGTAATCCGAAGATTTAGCAAAACAAACATCATTTGTTGCAACAATTGGTATATTCAATGTTTTCGCCAGTTCCAAAAAAGCCGGTTCCGTTTTGATTTCGTCTTCTAATCCGTGTCTTTGAATTTCGATATAAAAACGGTTTCCGAATATATCCAAAAAACGCGATGCGTATGTCCGTGCCAATCCGTCCTGTTTGTTTAAAATCGCACAACCAATTGGCCCCAGATGTCCACCAGACAAACAAATCAACCCAGATGATAATTTTTCCAATTCTTCAATCGTAATGTATGGCCCTAAATGGTGATTTTCCTGACGCATATACATTGTTCGACTGATTTCACATAAATTCAAATACCCATCATGATTTTGTGCCAACAGAACAATCTTGGACAAAGACGATGTTCGCAACAATTTTGGGTCCGCGGTATGATGATTCAATGTCAATTCCACCCCAATAATCGGTTGCAGTTTATTTTTTGGCATAACATCAGAAAACTCTGCACAGCCCGACATCATATTTGTATCGGTTATAGCACACGCAAACATTTCGTTTTCCAAACATAAATTCGGTATTTTCTTTACCACAAGGGTGCTGGCACCAATGGAAAGACGCGAATGAACACGAAGATGAATAAATTGTGCTTTCATAGTCAAAAATTTAGCAAATATAAAAAAATCATGCAATCAGATATTTTGAAAAAACATCATTTTATTTATCTTGTTTTTGCACGCGTTCCTTATATCTGGTCCAATGTTTAGAAAATATATTAAAATCAGTATCCGGATTTTGTGCAATTGATATCGTATCCCAATCGATAACCCCCAATAAATTCAAATCATCATCAAACAAGAAATTTGTTTCGTTCATATCAAAATGTGCCAACACCTGATGCGGTCTTTCGCAAGGCTTTTCCACGGAACGTTCTGGTTGCATACTGAAAACAAAACGTTCGTTATTTGGAATTTGGCTTATTTGAATTTTTTGTAATTCTTGGATGACATTTTTTACCTGGGACACGATTTTATTTTCGTTATTCAAAATCAAATTCTTGTCAAATTCCCGCACGTTTCGACCCGGGATTTTTTCGCAAACATACATTGGTATATGTTTACTCACAAATATCACGGGGATTTCCACACTGATATACGTGCGAATAAAATCCATCAGAAATTTAAAATCTTGAAGTTTTTTCACCGTAACATTACGAAAGATTTTTACATAGTATTTTTCATCAACCACACACACTATGCGATTCAAAGTTTTTTGACGCACGAACCGAACCGATTTTGGTTTTATGCCGTATGTTCGCCGCACAAAAGACATTATGAATGGGCGAAACAATATAACATTCACCCACCCACGAACACGGGCACGCCGTTTATTCCCAGGAACAAAACAGGCCAATAAATTTCCAAATTCGAACGGTATTTTATACATATTTATCTCGTCATTTTGGAATTGTTGATTAACTCAATTTTCCACAACAATGCTTATACTTCAAACCGGAACCGCACGGGCAGGGTGCATTACGGCGAGCATCACCAACCTTGTTCAACGATTGGTCGTGTTCGTTTCGTACCTGTTCGGTTTTATCAACATCCGAACGCGTTAATTCCATACGAGAAATATACGCAACAGACATTATTTTAAAGTTGTTTATTGTGTTTTTGAACAATCCCAATGCTTCACGTTTGTATTCATACAATGGATTTTTCTGGGCATATCCACGCAACCCGATACCGGTCTGCAAATAATCCATCTGTTGTAAATGTTGTTTCCAAACAGAATCCAACGCCCCCAACATCATTTGACGTGTTGCGATTTGCATCATATCGGGTCCATATTTATCGGCCTGTTGTTGATAGCGTTGTAATGCCAACGTCTGTAAACTTTCATACGCCTTGCGTTCAGTAATGGTTTCGTCCGTTTTCCATTTTTCAATATCGGTTATATCCAATGCGAATAAACGAACCATTGCATCATGAATGCCCTTGATATTCCAATCCGCCGGATGTGCTTTTTCAGGGATATTGTTTTCGCAAATTATTTCCACGACATCGCCAATCATTTCCTTGGCCAACGGGGTTAAATTTTTTGATGTCATCAAATCATCACGTTGTTTGTAAATAACGCCACGCTGTTCATTCATAACATCATCGTATTTCAACAATTCTTTACGTGCCTCGAAATATCTGGCTTCGACACGTTTTTGTGCTTTTTCTAATGCCTTGGTTATCCACGGGTGAGTAATTGCCTCGCCAGGTTTCAGTCCCAACGTAGTAAGCATACCACTTAAACGTGCGGCACCAAATATACGCATCAAATCATCATCCAACGCCAAAAAGAATTTTGAATCGCCCGGGTCACCTTGACGGCCGGAACGACCACGCAATTGGTTGTCGATACGTCTGGATTCGTGGCGTTCTGTTCCAATCACATACAAACCACCTGCATCCAAAACAATCTTTTTATTTCTTTCGATTGTATCATAGATTTCTTTTTTCTTTTTTTCAAAGTCAGGTGCATCCTTGTCCAAATCGGCAATTAAATCTTCGGCATTTCCACCAAGTTTAATATCGGTTCCACGCCCCGCCATATTTGTCGCAATTGTAACCGCACCAGGAACACCAGCCTGGGCAACGATTTTTGCTTCTGACTCATGGTGTTTTGCGTTCAAAACCGCCGGATTTATCCCCAATTGTTTACGAACAATCGCCGCCAATTCTTCGGATTTTTCAATCGAAACAGTCCCCACCAACACGGGCTGTTTTTTATCAACACATTCCTTTATTTGTTTGATAATAGCCGCATATTTTTCATCTTTGTTGCGATATATTTCATCATGATGATCGACACGTGCCACTGGACGATTTGTTGGAATTGAAACCACACGCAATTTATAAATTTCTTCAAATTCGGCGGCTTCGGTCATGGCTGTTCCGGTCATACCCGCCAAAGTTTCATATAAACGGAAAAGGTTTTGATACGATATACTGGAAACCGTTTGATTTTCAGGTTGCACACGAACGTGTTCTTTGGCCTCGATAGCCTGGTGCAAACCGCGACCAAAACGGCGACCAGTCATAACACGTCCCGTAAATTCATCAACAATCAAAACTTCGCCATTACGGACAACGTAATTAACGTTTTTCTGGAACAAATGGTGTGCCAACAACGATTGTTGAATATGCATAACCAACGCGGCATTTTCAGGAGCGTATAAATTGTCCCCAACCAACAATCCAGCTTCTTTTAATAATCTGGTTGCCGAATCCACACCGGTTTCAGTTAACGTAACATGACGGTCTTTTTCGTCTTTTTTGAAATCTTCGGGTGCGAATTTTGCAACAACCTCGTCAACACGAGCATACAATTCGCTGATATCTTCTGATGGTCCGGAAATAATCAGTGGTGTTCGTGCCTCGTCAATCAAAATGCTGTCAACTTCGTCAACAATACCGAAAAACAACGGACGTAAAACCTGTTGTTCTTTGGAAAATTTCATATTATCACGCAGATAATCAAATCCCAATTCGGAATTTGTAACATACGTAATATCACACGCATAGGCGGCACGCCGTTCTTCATCGGTCATATCGTGTTGAATTATACCAATTGTCAGACCCAAAAATTTATAAACCTGGCCCATCCATTGTGCGTCACGCGATGCCAAATAATCATTAACAGTAATCAAATGGGCCCCACGACCATACAAGGCCTTTAAATACAACGCCAATGTTGCAACCAGTGTTTTTCCTTCACCGGTTTTCATTTCGGCGATTTGACCGCGATTTAATACCATACCGCCAATCATTTGAACGTTAAAATGCCGCAGACCGATTGTTCTGATTGCCGCCTCACGCACAAGGGCGAACGCATCCGGCAGAACGTTTTTTTCCTTGTCCCCATCGGCCAAACGTTTACGCAACACATCGGTTTGTGCACGCAATTCGTCATCAGACATTTGATGATATTTGGGTTCCAAATCGTTTATCAAAGAAACCGTTTTATCGTATGATTTAACCAGCCTGTCATTAGCCGAACCTAATAATTTTTGAATTATGTTTATTGCCATCTGTTTTCCTTATCTTTATTATGGTATGGTATAGCAATTTTGTGCCTTGCGGTCAAGACACTTTATGATATAATGTATTTAAGAACATAAACAAGTCGCAAAATCGATTTTTGACTATTTTTATATAAAAATCGGGGCGGGGTAAAAGGGGGACCCAGATATGAAAGAACCAGTAAAACAGTTGCAAACATCAAATATAACAAGCGAAACATTTATCATTTCGCCGGCACAAATTGAATATATTGCGAATGTTTTTGGGAAAAACTTTGCAGATGCCATGAATATGAGAACGTTTTCCCAAAAAATCTGCGAAATTGCCGAAACGTCATTACGAAACGCACTTGTTGCGGCACGCAAAATGGGTGACACAAAAAAATCAATCAAATAACGGGTTGATTTTTGGCATTTTTCATATAAAATACAAATAACACAGTCAACCAAAGCATAGCCGATATGAAAATATCGGAGGAAAGTCCGGACTGCGTGGGACGACACACCGGTTAACGGCCGGGCAGAGCAATCTGACGATTAGAGCAACAGTGACGAAGCGAACGCAAGTTCGAGTGAAACGGGCAATCTCTGTGTGCAGCAACTTCAAATAGGTTCCCTATGGTTTGGTCCCAGACCGGGAACGGGTAGAGGGCTTGACATTTGTGGTAACACAAAATGCAGATTAATTATGCTTGCCACCCAAACGTGGTATTAAATTTGCCGGTATACTACTGGGTTTGGGCGGAACAAAATCCGGCTTATCGGTTGGCTGTGACGGCAACACCCCATGCGGGTGTTTTTTTATGGTAAACCCGCCACAGCCGTATGATACGTTTCGCCATCGTATGAGATATTTATACTGTTTGATGCAGTGCCAGGTTCCAATGGCACATAACAAGTGTTTGGACTTTGCTGCACATTTATCGCCGGTGTTGTAACCTTTCTTGCAAAAAGCGGAAAGTTCAAATTATTGCTTGTTTTTAATTTGGTTCCAAACACACAAAACGGGACACATTCACCGTTGTAATACGCACAATCTGCACAAGAAACCTTTCCATTTAAGCCAAACCCTGTTTGATATACCGCCATCCCATCAGGACATTTTGTAAGCAATCCCGATCCATAAAAAGAATAACCGAATGCACCTGTACATGTTTTGTCTATTCCAGAAAATAGTTCCGGTGGAACATAACCAGTCAATCTTGGCGTCATATAAAACACTCTATAAAAAGCATAAGTTACACAACCTTTTATACGACTGAACAATTTTGGTGGAATAGTCCCATCCAACAACGAACAATTTGCAAAAGTATATTGAAATCCGCCATATGTACCAAGACCCGTAATACCGGCGAACAAATCTTCGGGAATAGGTCCCGTGAGTTTTGTACCCTTAAAAACACTACTGAACATATCTCGTCTGGTTGTGCCATAACAACCTGAAAACAAATTGTTAGGGATTGTCCCTGTCAAATTCGAACAACCCGAAAACAAATTAATAAAATGTGGTTGTCGACCGCCGCCAGATGGGAAAATTGCACACAAAGACCCCGATATTCCCGCCAACCATTTTTGCCCACTAAAACTTATTGAATACGCCCCATCACCCTTCGGATTTTCGGTTGCTAATCCGCCAAAATGCACGATGTATGCACCAGGCAATTCGTAAGTATGTGAATATGTTGTTGTTGGGTTATAATGTTGAACCCCACGAGATATAGTTTGTATAGAACCGTCTCCCCAATCAACCCAGAATTTTCCACCAGATTTTAAATTAAAATTTATTGTGGTGGCATCAGCATCTAAATCCACCGTTGTTACAGTAAATTTATGTTCAAATTCCGCCCATATTGCCGTTAAAGTTTTATCACTTGCCCAATTCCAAGTAGTGGTTGCAGCAATGTTTGTGTTTGTTCCTTCTATATTCCAACCAGCCAATGCATACCCAGGTTTTATGCACGAATTTTTTAAAATCAATGGTGGGGAAAACGCAGATTTATATGTTGCACTTGTATTCGGAGGTGGTGTTCCGTTCCCATCACCACAAGAAAATGTAACATTATAAACATTTGCAATACATGATTGGTTTTCTTCGTCCGCTCTATATCCTGTATTACAAATCCACTTTGCATAAAACGTTTTGTCCCCGGTATCCGTTTTAGCAATGGTTTGTTTTGCAGAACAACTTGTTAAATTTTCATCCTTACACCATCCATTAAATGTGCTGTTGAGTCGGGTTGGTTTGCCACTAATTGTTACCGCTGTTCCGGAATTGTATACGGTCGGCACACCAGAAGTTGCTTGGGTTCCACCATTTAAGACATAATTGATTACATACTCTTCTGCCATCACTGGTGACACAAATAAAACACACAAAATACATAATATGCCTATCATTTCGCTCCCCCGAAAGTAAACAAAAAAACCGCCAATCAAGAATTGACGGTCGGGGTGTTGAGATAATCACATTCAACAATGACCCCGGTGGTCTTTTGGAAACACCATTATAACCACCGGCACCCCGACCGGATAATATCGGGGAAACGTTTTACGATACAAAACAACGGAAACCATTCGGATTACGATGTCTTGCACCGGTTGAATGCAGGCCTCTCACAGCCCCGAACTCAATTCCCATCAAGTTCTGTTTACACTTTAACAAATTTATTATTTGTTTCGCAAGCAAAAAAGGGTGCCTTATTCCTTTTTTCAAAGAAAGTGATAGAACTGCAACAAAGCCGAACGAACCCCCAGTCTAAAACCACCCACAAAATTTTCCAATTTTTGCGGGGACCGATATGCCGGGTCGACTAACCACAACCCACTACATAACCGTTCCCTGGGTGGGGTAAAAGGTCAATTGGATTTGTCGCCATTTTTCATATTCGTTTGGCGGTAACATCTTGAACGGTTGGCACACGTTTATCGCGTTACGAATCGTATCCAAAACATAGGCAAACGCCCCATCTGTTTCCGCACGTGCCGCAGATTCAAACCAAACATCCGCAACCGTTCCATTTGGTCGCATGGTTAAATGTGCAACCGCACGCATTCCCGAAATATCAGGCCGCCCAGTATCAATCACCCAACACCGTGTCATCGCAACACGCAGTGCATCAACCACCGACACGGTTAATGTTCGGTCCAACGAAACAACATTTCTGTTTACACGAACAACCGTTTTTTTCACCGGTGCGGGTTTATCATCAACCGGCTTTTCCTTTACTTTTTCTTCCTTTTCTTTTGGTTTTTCGGTTTCCTGAATCAACGTAGGGGTTTCCAGTTTTTTGGTTATCTGGGGTTCGGATTTCGGTTTGACCGGTTCTTCTTTTTGTTCGGGTGCATCACGAACCTTGTCCGGAACATTTGTGTTATACAACACTGATTCATCCCCCGAAACACGAATTTGGGATAAATCTATTTCTGTTATTTGAATTCGGTCCGGGGCAACAAAGCGTTCATGTTCGGACACCACGACAGTCGTTATAAAAACAATCATCGCCAACACAACCAAATGCCCCACAATGGACAGCCCGACATTTTCTGAAAAAAAACTGTTAAAGCCCGCCATAATAAAAAACTATTGCTCTAATTTTGTTCGCAATCCAATCCGTTGAAAACCAACCGTTTTCAATTTTCCCATTACCGCCATAACCGCACCATAATCAGCACGCCGATCACCGTTTATAACTATACTTAAATTTGAAATTTCCCCACGCATCGCAACAGCACGCCGAACAACATCATCAATTGACATTTGCGTTGTTCCCAAATAATAACGCCCCGCAGAATCAACACTGATTTGCATCGCGTGGTCGGTTCCGGTCAAAACCGTTGTTCCGGCGTTTGGCAAATCCAAATCAATGCCATTTGTCATCATTGGTGTCGTTACCATAAACACCGCCAACAACACCGTCATAACATCAATCATTGGTGTCAAAGATAATGTTGCATCAGAAACACGCCGTCTGGACCGTGACATTTTATTTTCCCCCCAATGTATCATATAAATCATCGGCGCGTTTGGAAAAAACCTGGTGTGCTATCGCCGCAGGAATTGCCACGATTAACCCCAACGCAGTTGTCCCCAATGCAATCGCCAACCCCGGTGCAATAACACCAATACTGACCGATTGATTTGCACCAATCGAAGCAAACGAATCCATAACCCCCCAAACCGTTCCAAACAAACCGATAAACGGCGAAACGTATGCAACCATCGACAAGAACCACAAGTTTTTATCAAAAGGCTTTATCGCATTGTCCGGATTACCGGTTGGCTTTTTACGCCGTGCCGCACGAAACAGGCGGATTTTTTCAATAATTACCGTCCACGACATAACACTGAATACAACCAGCACAACAGATGCAATCGCGGTAACAACATCGGTTGTAAATAAATTCCACATTGAAAAACTGTTCATTTTATTTTCCTTTTGTTAAAAAACTAATTTAATCGTTGCATTATTTCACCAGGAATACGTTTTAATTTCATATCCGCACCAATATATGCAATCGTGATGTTCATTATAGCACAAACCGTATTGTCATGCACGAACTTTTGTTGCAAATTCATAGACACAGAACCAACATCCGTGATTTCTGTTTCAACCACCAAATCGTCAGCCAATTTTAATGGTGCCATATACTTTATATCCAACTTACGAACAACAAAACCAATATCAATGTCGGGCATTGGGATTCCACGTAACATATCCATACGTGCACGTTCGGCAATTTCAATATATCGTCCATGATACACAATTCCGCCCGCATCGGTGTCAGAATAAGCAATAGAAAAAGGGAATTTATATACTTTCATTTTTCTTGTCCATATTTACTGTTCAACAACAAACGCCCCGGCATAAGTATCACGCAATGTATCACGTGCTGATGTTGCCGCAGACTTTGTCGAATATGGTCCCGCACGAACCACATAATTGCCATTGGCACCCGATACAACACGATGAGCATATCCGGAATTTTTTAATTTTGTCGCAACATTATTCGCATTGGTTAACGATGAAAAAGCACCAACTTGAACAAAATACGTTCCCGCCGATGGTGTAACCGATGTTACCGTCTTGGGTGCAACATTCGTTGTAACCGGCGTAATCGTTCCCGATGTTCCCACAGATTTAATTCGCACGCGGGCCGTCCCAGTAGCAATCATACCCAAATCACTGGCCGCGGCACGCGATAAATCAATTATACGCCCAGATTTAAATGGTCCGCGATCATTCACAACAACATTTGTCGAACGTCCGTTATCCAAATTTTTCACCAACAAACGCGTTCCAAAAGGCAACGTCTTGTGTGCGGCAGTATAGGCGTTTTGATTATACATTTCCCCACTGGATGTCTTTTTTCCATGAAAGCCCGGCCCATACCACGATGCGGTTCCACTTTCCGTAAAACCGTTTGCAGATGCCATCGGATAATAAGTTTTCCCATTAACCGTATATGGTTTCGTATTTGTTGTGTATTTATAGTTTGTCGTTGTTGCACACCCAACCAAACCAAGTGCGATAAAGAAAACAAGAAAAAAACGTTTAATCATTTTTCTAACCCCAGGTGTTTATAGCCAGATTCTGTAACAATACGCCCCCGCGGAGTTCGTTGAACAAACCCCATTTGCATCAAATACGGTTCGATAACATCTTCGATAGTATCAGCCGGTTCCGATAATGCCGCCGCCAGGTTATCAATACCGACCGGACCACCGGCATAATGCTTTATGATGGTGTTTAAATACTCACGGTCAATTTGGTCCAATCCATCTTGATCAATATGCAATTGAAACAACGTTGTTTTTATCGTTTCGATTGTTATGTTTTTTTGACCCGTGGCGGCGGCAAAATCGCGTGCACGTTTTAATAAACGGTTTGCAATTCGCGGTGTCCCCCGGGAAGATTTTGCCAACATCAACGCACCGTCTGGTTCAATTGTTGCATCCAATATATTTGCACTGCGAACGATTATCTTTGCCAAATCGGCCGGCGAATAAAAACTCAATCGCAAATCAATTCCGAAACGATCACGCAACGGGTTCGACAGTAATCCTGTCCGCGTAGTCGCACCAATCAGAGTAAACGGCGGCAAATCAATTCGAACACTTTTCGCCGATGGACCTTCGCCAATCATAATATCCAGTTTAAAATCTTCCATTGCGGAATACAAAACTTCTTCGATTGCGGTGGGCAATCGATGAATTTCATCAATAAACAAGACATCCATCGGTTCCAACGATGTCAAAATGGCCGCTAAATCGCCTTGCTTGGTAAGCATCGGGGCCGAAGTAGCACGAAAATTCGCACCCAATTCATTTGCAACAATATGTGCCAATGTCGTTTTCCCCAGTCCCGGTGGTCCATACAACAACACATGGTCCATGGCCTCGTTACGACCACGGGCCGCCGATATAAACACGGCCAGATTTTGTTTCAATGATTCGTGTCCAATAAAATCATTCAATGACCTGGGGCGAATAGAGGCCACCAATTCATCAGGAAGATTTGGATTTACAAATCGGTTTTGTATGGTATTTTCCACGTCCACCCCCATCACTATGAATTACAACAGTTTTGTATCGGCGTTTTCACGGCCAACATAGGCCTTTAAGTCATTATACATTTGACGCAAATCGGCCGGCAAAGCATACGTTTCATTCGCCCCCTTGACCCGAATCGTTTCCAAATCTATCTGGGCCTGTTTTTTCAAAACCTGGGTCAGATGGGTCGAAAAACCCTTGGCATCATCAGATTCTTCGGCACCTTGGAGCAACAAACCACGATTTGGCCGTGGCGACAAAAACGCAAAATCAGAAACCGAAGGATCGGGCGAAACCAATGCAAACCCCGATATTTCAGGCCGCCGCATCATCGTTTGTAATACATACCACGCCCCTAATTGATGTCCCGCCAACCATATTTTATCACTGTCTTCGTTATGATTTTGAATCCAATCAATAACAGTCGCGATATCTAACATATTGTCAGCAGTTGTTCCAAGCGAACCTTCGGAATCACCAACACCACGATAATTGAAACGCAATACCGAAAAACCAATATCCATAAATGCACGAAACATCGCATAAGACAAACGATCATTCATATGATGTTTTTGTCGCGGATTCCCGGACAACACCACCGCCAACGGTGCCGATGGCGTAATTGATTTATGATACACTGCGTGCAATTTTCCCGCTTCGCCAGAGATTATGATATCGACCATATTTTTCACCTTTCCGTTTTTTGTTTTAATATCTCTTACACTTTATAGAACAAACGAACATCATTTTTCAATAAAAATTTTTGCTTTGACACACCAACCAATAATGTTTTACAATCAATGAAAAAGGACGAAGGAAAGGGTAATGCAATGAAAAAGTTCACATTAACTACTGTTTTGGCTGTTATGTGTGTATCGGCGGCGTTTGGTGCAACCGAATACATCCAAGAAAACTTTCAAACTATTTACACCGAAACCCCGGTTCAATCTTACTATGCGTACCCGGATGACCAAAACTTTATCCCAGAAGTTGAATTTATGCAACGTGATGACAGTTTGAATTACGATTTAAACATAATGGCCGCACGAAATTTGGAATCAATGATGAATCCTGGGGTTCGTTTTGCGGATCGTCCAATGGTTATATGTCGTAATTTTGGTTGCACACGTTTGAATGATAAAATCACACGGACGTTTTTATTTAACAGTCTTGTAAATATGTTTATGATGAATGCACATTCGCGGTTATATATTTGTGAAGCCGACCCGTTCTCTCGCGACTGTTTACAATCTGGAATTTCTTTCCCGGTCCGTTCGGGAATTGCAAACGCACTTATCAAGGTCCCCAAGGCCACAATATCCCAGGTAAACGTTTCAACCGGTTTGTCCAAGGCATCGGTCAATATGACGTATGAGTTATTGGTAAACGGAATCAATCGCGTATGCGAACCAACGGTAATGGACATTGTTATTCCAAACAACTCGGTTGCAACATTATCGAATCGTGAATTTACATGCAATATGACCAGCGATGGGTTAAGCAACGTTTCGTTACTGGTCAACATTGATTACATTGATTTAGACTATGGTATTTTGGGCGGATATTATTCGTTCGGTATGCAGGGTCCAACAATGGGCGGTGGCACCGGATACGCGTTATTTAAAACCGAATACACCACTGGTGCAATGACCCCACGTTCAACAAATCAGCGGGTTACAAACGCCGTTTCTTTACAACAAGACGAAGAAGAATCTATTGTTATTCAACCCGGCGAATATGCCGTGGAACCGTTACAGAAATAGTTTTTCATCGCGGCAAAGTTTTGCAACCTTGCAATCGTATTTTTTGTTGCTAGAATCAAACAAAAAAGGATACCGTGATACAAAAAACAATTCTTGTTATTGATGACGATGATGCATTACGCAAAACGTTAGCGATTGGTTTGCGTGGGGCGGGTTTTTACGTTCTGGATGCCAACGGTGCGGACGAGGGGACCCAGATATTAAACAAGGTATCGGTGGATGCGATTGTTTTGGACCGAATGATGGTCGGAATCGATGGGTTGTCTTTTTTGAAACAAATGCGGTCCAACGGCAACACCACCCCGGTTATTATGTTAACCGCGATGACCGGCCCGGAAAATACCATTGATGGACTTGCCGGCGGTGCGGACGACTATCTGGCAAAACCGTTTCAATTACGTGAATTGGTATTGCGATTAAACAACATAACCAAACATTCAACCCAGGCGGCCCCAAAAATGCCGGACGGATTGATTTATACTGACGAAGAGTTTTTTATTGTGTCGCCCGATGGGAAAACAAACCTGGTTTCATTATCTGGTGAAGAAAAAAAATTGTTGATAAACCTGACATCCCCGATGGGCAACATTTCGGCGGCACCACCAATGGTCGCAAAACGCTTGCGTAACAAATTAAATATGCTATCATCCGAATTAGATGTTGTAACTATTCGCAGTCAAGGGTATAAATTGATTTATAAACCACGACAAGATGGTTCGAAAACAAAGGAAAAGTAAGAAATGAGACTGATTCCTCGCAGTTTCTTTTGGCGGACAATTTTATTGATACTGATTCCACTGATTGTGGCCCAGGTTATCATTGCAAATGTTTTCTTTGGTAATCATTGGACACGCGTTCATGCCACATTGGCACGCACGTTGTCTGGGGAAATTGTAACAATGATGAATTTTATGGATTCTGGCAATTCATCTGCGGCACAATCAATGGCCAAGGATATTGGTATCAACATATCTTTTCACGAAAAATTGAATCGCCCACGTAGTAATGACAACAAATCACACGAAGCCGGAATGTTGGCATCTGAATTATCTGGGCGGCTTAAACGACCGGCAAAGATATATATTGATCGTGGCAAACGCTTGGTATATGTTGATGTTCCAACACGTGATGGGAAAATCGCTACATTTGGAACCAGTTTACACCGCATTTATTCCACCAGTACCGAGATATTCATTTTATGGTTGGTTGGTGCAATTTTAATCGTTTCAATACTGGTATCCCCATTCATAATTATGCATAACCGCAGTATCCGCAGAATTGCCAAGGCCGCCAATCGTTTCGGTCGTGGATTGGATGCACCCGGATTCGAACCCAGCGGTGCCAAGGAAATACGCGAAGCCGCATCTGCAATGATTACAATGAAGGAACGCCTGAATCGTTACAACCGGACAAGAACAGATATGTTAAACGCGGTCAGCCACGATTTGAAATCACCATTGACCCGTATGCGTTTGGCGGTTGAAACAGGGAACACCACACCTGATGCACTGTTGGGCGACATTGACCGTATGACAACAATGATAAATGGATATTTGGCATTCGCACGTGGCGAAATGCCCGAAATAGAACAGTCAACTGAATTGCCCGCAATGTTGATACGTATTGCACGTGATGCGGCACCGGACAAGGAAATAGAAACCGTATTCCCCGATACACCGGTTCAATTTTACGCTCGTCCAATGGCGTTGGCTCGTGCGTTTGGAAACATCATTGAAAATGCGGCACGCTACGCAAACAAGAAAATAAAAATCACTGAAATAGATTCTGATGAACACGTAGAAGTTTTAATAGAAGATGATGGCCCAGGAATCCCGGATGATAAAAAATCTGATGCGATGCGTCCTTTTGTTCGCCTGGATGATGCACGTGGGACAAAAACCGGTGGCACGGGGTTGGGGTTGTCTATTGCCCAGACCGCCATTGAAAATCATGGTGGGCGTTTAATACTGGAAAACAGCGATTTGGGCGGATTGCGTGTTCGTGTTATATTGCCGTTATAAAAAATCACAAAGGGAACAATTATGAATTTGTATAAATATGTATCAGAAAAATTGAACGAAAAATTAGGGTTCGAGGCGAAACTTGAAACACCACGTAATCGCGAATTTGGTGATTTTTCAACAAACGCAGCAATGGTTATGGCAAAAACAGCCGGCAAAAATCCACGTGAATTGGCAAACGAAATTCTGGCAAAAATCCAGGAACTGGATTTTGTTGCATCTGCGTCTGTCGCGGGACCTGGATTTATCAACCTGACGTTACGCGATGATTTTTTGTGGAAATCGTCCGCAACAGCTACACAAATCAATCCGGTCGCCAAACCAATGGTCATAGATATGGATTATGGTGCGTACAATGTCGCAAAATCTTTACACATCGGTCACATGAGAACGTCTATTGTTGGTGATATGATTTACAGATTGGGTCGCACATTGGGACACAAAATGATTTCCTATAATCACATGGGTGATTGGGGGCGTTCCATGGGTTTTGTGATTGCCTGGATTGAAAAATTACATCCTGATTGGCCGTTTTTTCAACCGGATTTTGACCCAAATGGCGATTATTCGCAATACACATTTGATGCCCAGGAATTGGACACTTATTACCCGGC
>JAFSST010000054.1 GCA_017450905.1 Alphaproteobacteria bacterium | reverse complement strand
TATTAGTAGTATTAGAAGAAGAATCAGAAGTCGGACAAGATTCTGAATCATTAGCAAACACCGCGTATGCACAGGTTAATGCAACGTTTCGGCACGCCCCACGAACAACATTATAAACGTCCGTCTGGGATGACGAGAAAAAACAATGCCCGGGGTGACATTGTTTTTTGGGATGAAACCACTAACCAGCACCCACCAACACCACCGCCCCCCTTGCGGGGGCTTTTTTTTATTGCAAATGTGAAAATATGGACTAAAATTCGCGTGTGGAAAGGGGAACAGACAAAAGGTAATGTTCATGAAAAAATTGTTAATGTTCTCTGTGCTGGCGTGCGGTGTATCATTTGGGGCGTTTGCTGATAAATATACCGTTCACACGAATAATTGTAATCCTGATGCGATGCGTGCAATGTTGGATGATGCTGTTCGTTCACATCGTGCCGTTGTTACAACGGTTGTTTGTGAAAAGCCTGTCGTGTTGCCCACCCGCGTAAACGAAACCCGCGTATACGACCAAAATTACATTGATTATTCATCGATTCCTGTTGTGGATTGTGTGCCGGGACCAATTATTGATAAAAACGGCTGTTTGAATTGTAGATAGTGGCTGGTGATTTGTGGTTTGCCATACTGGCGTATCGGGTTCTGCAAAAATTGGAAATTTTTGTGGGTGATTTTGGGCCGGTATCTCGTCATTTTTTCTCGTCATACCGGCGTATCGGGTCCCGCAAAAATTGAAAATTTTTGTGGGTGATTTCAGCCGGTATCTCGTCAGACTCTGTCGATACCAACCCGCGACAAAGCCCGACCAGACCCCGATTTTATCGGGGTGACGAATTATATTCCACTAACCACAAACCACGTCCGCAATCATTTTTACCGCGTGGTTTTCAACGTATGCCTTTTGTGCCATCTTGTCCAATCTGGACGGGTTGTCGAACAAATCGTTTAATGTCGCAGTCAGCCATTTTTGTGTGAATTTATCCTGGGGAATTGAAAATCCACCACCAGTTTTTTCAAAATTTGCCGCATTTGCCGCCTGGTCTGGGTTGATTGCCAATGGAACCAGTATTGCCGGACGACCAATGGTTTCCAATTCAATGACAGTGCTGGCCCCGCTGCGTCCAATTATTAAATCTGAATCCGCGATAGTTGTTGCCATGTCACGTATGAACGATACAACGTTTGCATGAATTTTATTGTCTGCATAGAATTTTTGTAATTTTTTTACATTTTCTGGTCTGGTTTGATGTGTAACAAATATCTTTTTATTTTTCATTGCCAGTATCGCATTTGGAACAACATCGTCCAAAACAGTCGCACCCAACGAACCGCCTGTAACCAGGATTTTAGAATCGTGTTTCATCGGTGCCGCCGCCAAGTCCATAAAATCTTTACGAACCGGCAATCCCGTATAAATCACACGCGTCAGGGTGTTTTGTGGTATGCCAGATACCGTTTTAAAACTGGTCATCAATGTTTTTACCCAACGCATTGAAAAACGGTTTGCACGTCCAATTGCCGCATTTTGTTCGTGTAAATATGTCGGAATGTGCCATACGTGTGCCGCAAATACCGCCGGAACCGATGCGTAACCACCAAATGCAACCAAACGGTCAGGGCGATTGAATGCGAATCGCATAATCAATGCAACTGCGGATACGCCTATCTTAAACAATGCCCAGATTTGTTTTATTCGACTTTTTGCACCAACGCCAGCCGCCCAAATATGAACGCGGCGTGCGGAATTTGGTATTCCATCAGCGACCATTTTTTTTACACGGCCATCACACGATACGGTTATTTTATGCCCGCGTTCATATAATTCTGATGCCACCGCCAATGCCGGAAAAACGTGTCCGCCGGTGCCGCCTGTTGCAATCCATATTTTCATAAATTCCCCCTTTTGCTGTTGGGTTATTTCCATTTGTCTTCGCGAACGATTGCCAAAACCATCCCGAACAATAAACAAAACGCAATCAGCGAACTGCCCCCATAGGAAATAAATGGCAACGTCATACCCTTTGGTGCGAATAACCGTAATGTAGATATTAAATTTATACATATTTGAATACCAAACAGTGCCGCCGTTCCACCAACCGCATAGAAAACAAATTCATCCCTGGCATGCCACGCATCGCGTATCAATAAATTTATTACATACAACAATAATGCCAATAATGCACAGGCCAACAATGCACCCAAATCTTCTACGATTGCGGCAAAAATGAAATCGGTGTGTGCACCAGGCAGTGATTGCTTTATAAACGCATCATCACCACGCCCCAACAATCCTCCATGTTGAATAGATTGAATTGATTGGGTTACCTGGTAATTATCGCCAGACCCCGTAAGCAATGTATTCACACGATTTTGGACGTGCGACATTGTGGAATACGCCACAAAAAACAATCCAATTGCACCGCCAATCATCATCAATATGATGGACCAAGGTAGCCCCGCAATAAACAGCATCACACCCAACACCCCAAGGTATAACATACTGGTCCCAAAGTCCGGGTGTAAAAATATAATCGCCAATGTTGGTAAAAATACCGCCAGATATGACCACCAACTGAGCCACCGGAATTTCCACGCTTCGCGATTCAGAAACATTTTTTCACCAAATCTTTTACGCATAGCGGCCAAAAACCACGCCGTTAAAATAATGAATCCTGGTTTCATAATGTCAGATGGCATAACGTTAAACGGACCAATGGAAACAAATCGTGCAGAACCCTTGATTATATGCGGTGCCACGACCGTTACCGCCAATAACATCAAACCAACACACACGTTCAAAACCGATAAACGCAATACGTTTTTTGTGCTAAGCAGACTGGCAACGAACAATGTAACCAACCCAACACCATAAAAAGGTAACGCCTTGACCAGAAAAAAATACCACGGCATATGGATACGCTCGGCGGCAACACTGCCCGCCGAGACCGCAAAAAACATACCGATGACAATCATCAGCAAAACCATCCACAGCAGTTTTCTGTCTATTTCAAAAAACCAACTGGTCAATTTGCTTTCTTCGGTTCGTCTGAACATTTTATCCATCTTTTGTTTATGCGAATTTCAATAACATTAACGCCAATGCTGAAAACAAAACCGACATGACAAAGAATCTGTCTACGATTTTTGTTTCTGGCCAACCTAACTCTTCAAAATGATGATGCAACGGTGCACGCAGGAATATGCGTTTCCCTGTTCCGGTTGATATGCGTGTGATTTTAAAGAACATTGTTTGTATAAACGATGACAGTAATATCAAAACCATCATACCGGCGGCAATGCCCATAATGATTTCAGATTTTAATAACATCGCAACCGGTCCCATAAATCCACCCAGTGCCAACGACCCGGTGTCGCCCATAAATATCGATGCAGGTTTTGTGTTGAACCATAAAAATCCAAGGACCGCCCCCAGTGCCGCACCTAATACCGGATATAATCCACTGGCCCCGGGCAAGAATAAAACCGTGTCCATAAATCCTATACGGGTTGCACCATACAGTGCCACAATTAAAACAATTAAAACCGGCATATATAATTTTGCTAGCATCCCGTCCAGTCCATCCGATATATTTGTTGCATTTGCACCACCACAAATTACAAAATACGCAAATATGTAATATATAATCCCGACAGAAAAAATTATTCCGAACGGCAAAGCAATCGAGTATTCCGGAATATACGGTGGCATAGTTTTGTTAATCAAATATGCTAAAATTATGACAAATACGGCCTCTATTCCCAGTCTGAATGAACGGGATAAACCGTTTGATGCCTTTTTAGATTGGCTGGTAACCTTTTTGTAATCGTCCATAAACCCAATCACGGCAAACATGGCAAGTCCCAATAAAGAAATCCAACCGGAAACGCTGTGTGTCGGCATAAATGCAATTGCCGCGACCAAAATAGCTGTAACTATCAATACGCCACCCATGGTTGGGGTTCCGGCCTTGACCCGGTGCGATTCGGGAACGTTTTCACTGATGGGTTGACCCTTTTTTTGCCATTTGTGCATCGCCCTGATAAACGAGCGACCAAACAGCAACATAATTAAAAATGCGGTTCCAAACGCAGCCCCGAATTGCATCCACCCGCCAACAAATAATCCAACTCCGTGTGATAATAAAAAATCAGTAAGCATAAATTCTCCTTTTATGTTACTATTTTATCACAAAGATACCGATAATGAAATGTTATTTAAAAATTTATTTACATGAAATTGGGGTATCGTCATTTAAAAACAATGTCCATTGACGACCCTTGTTCCACAATTGGACATTTGTGTCGTTCAAAATACCACCAAACAACGCCCCAGATGCCGAAACCATGTGTTCCAATGTAACCGCATCACCATTTATTACAATGTCCAGTTTATCAGTAGTGTCAGATTGTTGAAATTCAATAGTGTATTTATCGCAAATAATCGTATCGGTTGTTTCCTTACACCCGGCAATAACCAATAATCCAATCAGGCAAAAACACACCTTTTTCATTTAATCCCCCCCGATAAAATATAAACCTTTGCAAAAGATTATATCACATAGTTGTTGATGAAACAATCAGAAAACGCCACCGACAATCGGATTTGTTTCTGTTTTTCTTTGTTCGGGTGCCGGATTTGGTGATTGACCTGGTTTGAATGCCTCGGTAATAATTGTGCCGGACGGGTCCTTGGATGCGGCGATACCACTGTGGCGATTAACACGAACAAAACTTAAACCATCAGGAACGGCAAAAGGTTGGTTTTTCTGGTTTGCTAATACCGTTTTCATAAATTCCGAAAAAACATTGGCGGCCATGTGACTGCCTGCACCGTGGCCCAATGGTTTTGGTGTATCGTATCCCAAATAAACGCCCGCAATAACATCCTTGGAAAAACCGACAAACCAAACATCCTTGACATCGTTGGTCGTTCCGGTTTTGCCGGCAATAGTATGTCCTGGAATTGCGGCCTGGCGACCGGTTCCACGTTCGACCACACCCTGTAAAATAGATACCAATTGATATAAACTCTGGGGGTCGGACAGTGGTTCTGATTCAACCTTGTCCACCGGTGGCAACAAATCAGGTGACCATTCGATGAATTTGTTTTTTGTTCCATCAATCAGATTACCATATCGATCTTCGACATAATCAACCAAATGTGGTTCTATTTTTCGACCACCGTTTACAAACGCCGAATATCCCAAAACCAGATTTTCCAACGTTGTTTCGCCAGACCCCAATGCCATTGATAAATTCAAATTTTTCATATCACGCGGATATACGCCGAAACGCTGGGCAACCTCTATGGCGTTGTCCACACCGATTTTATCAACTAAACGAACGCTGGGAACGTTTCGTGATGTTTCCAATGATAAACGCAGCGGTATATCCCCCAGGAATTTTTTATCATAATTTTCAGGTTTCCATGTGCTGTTATCTTCACGCCAACCAACAATAGGTGTATCGGATAATAATGCCTGGGGCGACATACCACGTTCCAATGCGGCCAAATAAACAAATGGTTTAATAGTACTGCCGATTTGACGCATTGCCTGGGTTGCACGATTAAAAGAACTCTCGGCAAAAGAACGTCCACCCGCCATTGCCAGAACGCGTCCAGTATGTGGGTTCATTGCGATAATTGCCCCCTGTAATTTTTCGGTTCGGCCATTGTTGTATGTATCCAATACCTTGTTCAGTGCGACCGATGCGGCACGTTGATATTCGGGTATAATTGTTGTTTTAATGTATAAACCATCATTATATAACGAATCACGCCCCAGTTTGTTTAACAATTGGCGGCGAACATCTTCGGCGAAATATAAAAATTCAGGTTCCATTTGTGCGGTAAATCCGCTGTTTATGTTCAATGGTTCTGCGGCGGCTGCGGCGGCCTGGTCGCGGGTGATATATTTTTCTTCGACCATGCGGCGCAGGACATAATTACGGCGTTCTTCGGCACGTGCACGGTCATTTGGTGCCTTGGGCAGTGATGCCAAAAACGCACATTCGGATAAACTCAACTCTGAAACAGGTTTGTTAAAATACATCAATGCCGCCGAACCAACACCATACGCACGCGCCCCAAGAAAGATTTGGTTCAAATATAATGTCATTATGTGCTTTTTTGAAAACGCACGTTCCAAACGCAGGGCCAGAATAGCCTCTTTGATTTTGCGTGAAATTGTTCGGTCGGAATTTAGAAAAAAGTTTTTTGCAACCTGTTGGGTTATTGTCGATGCACCGGTAAACGTTGTGTTAAATCCAACAAGCCGCATAAAATTATTGATTGATGCACGTAAAATACCCTGGGCATCAATACCCGGATGGGTCCAGAAATTTTGATCTTCGGCGGCAACGAACGCATTTATTAATTGTGGTGGCATATCTTCGAAATCAATGAACACACGGCGTTCTTCGGCGTATTCAATCAGTAAACTGCCATCGGCGGCATACAACCGCGTTGCAACCGGCGGTGCGTATGTTGCCAGTTTTTTATAGTCCGGCAAGTTACCGCCATAAATAATAAACATTGTGGCAACAGTTGCGATAAGTGCGACAACAGCCCAAAAAATTAAATGTAAAAAAACACGAAAAACTTTTTTTAATTTCATACAGGCAATCATAAAATAAAAAAAATTCATTTGCAAGCGTGATGTATTCTGTTTAGAATAGTATCGACAACAAGGTTTTGTTGTTGGGGCGTAGAAACCCTTTTTACAACATGTGTCAGGCGGACATTAAACGCCTTCCAACCCTGCGGGTTGGAGGGTTGCGAATAATGTTGCAAAACAAAATAAGCACGCTATTTTCATGTTGTAATAGTTTCTAACCTCCAACCACCGAATTTTGGTGGTTTTTTGACTTTGTTAAAGGAGAGATAGATATGAAAAAATTTTTTATAACAGCGGCCTTATCTGTTGTTGCGTGTAATGCGTTTGCAATCAGTATCGATGAACCAAAGGTTTCGGCGAATGCATCTGCGTGGGAACTTTACAGTGGTAATGTTGTTGTTCCGGAAGATTTATTATATGGCGATGGATTAAGTGGTTTTATAAGAAAAGACTTGATTGGCGGTAGAGTTGACACCCAGAAAGAAGGGACCGCCGCACACCAATATGCCGCGGTTGTGTTGATGGCCCGTGAAATATATGCAAACGGTGGAAAATTTTGTATAACACAAATTCAAAGTGCCTATAAGCAAGCATACAGATGGCAGTGGTTGGATTATTATGCACCAGCGGCATCAAATTGTTTCGTTATGTGCAAACCGGGATTCAGTGGTTCAAAATGCGAAACACAATCGGTAACATCATGTGATACCACAAATTATACGTCTAAACTTTCCGGGTATAAAAAAGACCCATTTAAAAACATAGATAAGATAACCAGCAGTGTGGAAGTTATTTCGCAAAAAAACCAAAGAAATAAAGACCGTAAAGACGCAAAAGCCGAACACATCGTTTTAGGTGTGGTTAATGTCCAAGAACACGGGTTAAAGGTTGCACCTGTTCGTATCGAGGGCGACAGGTTTGATGTTATGAGTGTTCCGATGCGTGCCTGGATAGCCAGTGTTCATATCGCCGGAAACCCCGTAACATTATGTGCATCCGGATATAAATATGGCACGTCCACCGGCAAGTGTGAACCTGATGAAATTTGTGAAACAGAAGGAAAATTGGGAAATTTATGTTCGGGGTATAATCGTTCGGATTATGATGCATCACAACATAACATAGCAATATGTGTTTCTGATTCGTCAAAGTATATGTTTCGCTGTCGCGATGGTTTTGCTTTTGAAACATCAACCAGTAAAAAATGTGTCGAGTGCGATGGTAGGCGTCAGGGGCAAAATGGTAGTACGGGGGTGTGTGAAAAATGCAATGTTGGTAACGTTTTTTCAAAAAATGAAAAACGATGTGTTGCGGCCCGTGGAATATCAAAACAAGATATGATGTATGGTGTCCAAGGCAAACAACAGCAAGGAAACTGTTGGGAAAAAATAACACCGTCTGAATACATACAATGTGTGATGGGTAATTAAAAAAATCATGGGTGCCTTTGCACCCCTGATTTATAAATATATTTTTGTTTTATAATTCGATTTTGCCGTTGGTTGCAATTAAATCAGCACCCATTTCAATTTTTCCGCCCGCTTCACGGACCAACAAATCGCCGGCGGCAACTTCGGCATAATCCAATGTGTTTGATTGAAATGCATCAAATTTACCCGCCGCAACCCATGCCAAATCCATCGCCGGGCAACCAGTATAACGAACGTTCGCGGCGTTTGCCGGATTGCCATTTATGTTATTGTATGCAACCGTTAAATCAGATGGCTCGCTCAAATTAGAAACGCGGATGCGTGCAGAATGAAATGCGGAATATGCGAACGCACCAGAACCCGATTCGGCGTAATACAGATATTCATCAATTGGCGAATAAACCAATGCGATTTTTGTTTCGTCCATTGACCGTAATGCCAAAGATATTGCGAAACGCGGGTTTCCACGAACAAAATTCGCCGCCCCCGACAGTGCCAACACAAATTCGTCACGACCATCGCCATCACGAATCATATTTGGTGTTAACAACCCCGCAGATGGGCGAACCAATAATAAATCAGATAAAATACTGTCCTCGATTCGGGCGGCGGCACGATGAACAAAATCACGTGCACCACGTAAAGATTGCTGCAAGCTTTCAACTTCGCCAAAATCATGACGTAACCCAGATGCCGTCCGTTGTAACGCCATAAACATCTTGTTCAGTTCCGGCGAACCCTTGATAAGCAATTCCATCACAGCCCCCCAATACAGTTTTTATATATTAAAAACCAAAACCAGCGAATTTCTTTTTGAAATCAGCCGTGCGGCGGCCCTTGTCATTAACGTTGGAACGTTGACCGGTCCACGCTGGATGGTTATAACAATCAACCGACAAAACCAAGTCCTTGTTTTTAGAAGAAAACATCTTAACCGTTTTGCCATCGGTTCTTGTTACGTTAATTTCATAGTATTCAGGATGAATTCCTTTTTTCATCACATACCCCTTATGTTTTTTTGAATTTAGCCCGCAAATTATACAGTCTTTTTTCCAGAAATCAAGGCAATAATTATAAAATGGCGATTAATATCGCCCTATACATCCCAAATATGAATTTCCGGTGGATTCCAATATGTTTACAAATTTATTCTTGTCGTGTCCGGAAAACAATGCCAATATCGTCCCCGCATCGGTTGCCAACATATCGGTAACAGTTGCGATTTCCGAACTCATTTTTTTGAAAAATCCACTGGTTGGATAAATTTCCGCCGCAAATAATTGATGTTCCGCCGAACGTTTGTGATGAACCATTTTGCCCGATTCGATAACCATTAATTGACATTCGGGTGAAATAATCAATTTATCAGTTACAACGGCATCACCGCCCAGCAATTCGCCCCACCAACCAGTCGAGCCATAAAATACCGGGTAATAAATAACGATACCGGAACGTTCGTTGAAAATCTGTTGAATATCCAATTCATCGGTAATAACCTCTGGCATCAGGCCAGCGGCACTGTTTATGACACGGCGAGCCGTCTGGTATTCTGTATCAGATTTGGTTTTGCGTGGCCAATAAAGAATCGGAATTCTGCTCATCGCTAAGAATTATATCAGATTCGGAACAATTAAAAAAGCCCCCAAGATAAAATAAAGGACTTGATTTTTTTATTTTTCTAATTTTCCCCACCATTTCGTAAGGGTAGAACGCATTGTGTTGAAATCTTTTTTTGCTGTTTCATAGAATTTGGACGATATCTCGACATTAAACAATGTTTTGATAAGTGCCGGTATTGATGTCATAAATATCGCAAAGAAAATCCCCATAATCACAATGTTTATTAATCCGTCATTGCGTAACAACAATCCGTCCATTAAAACAGTCGAATCGCCCGTGGCAATAGATTCCTGGATTACCGACACCCCACCAATGTTACCAAAAATAGTTTCCAGAAACATTGTGCCAAATATCAAAAACACCCCGGTCATGGCGATACCGACCGTTCCCTTGATTACATCGTTAATCATTGTTTCAATGTTGCGGCCGCCCTGGGGAAAGATTTTCCAATCCTTGAACAGCCATGCCAATAACATCAATGGCAACATTATAAAATCCATAGACAAGGTTATAAAGATTTCCAAAAAATACAGCGGTATGGGCAACAATGCAAAGAAATAAACAACCAAAACCAACAATCCTGCCAATAAAATCGGAACATTTGGGAATATCGGCATACCCCACATAATATGATGCATATATTCATCGTTGAATGCCATATTTAACATTGTCCATCCGACCGTCATCCCCAGCCCGGTTACCTGATGCACGGTGGCCAATTCACATGCCAAGCCGCTGCGTAATTTTGTTGAAAAAGCCGCCTGTTTCGTGCCATCGGCCGCAACAGAGGCACGATCCAAATTACCGTCCATCAGTGTCGTTGCGATCATACATTCGTTGAATTTTTGGTCATCGCCCATGATTCGATACACAGAAGTCCCAACGTTAAACACCGGTTCAACAAATAAACCGCTTATCATCCGGGGCAATGGCACGGCCAACAAACCAATGATTAACACCAGTTTAACGATTCTGGTTCCGAAATCGCCAACTAAATCCCAAGGCTTGTCAACCTTCAAATTTAAATATCCCGATGTTATTTTCCATGTCAAATACACCAATGTCAGCATCGTTGCCATCGGAATTACCACGTGGCCGATTCCTTTATAAATTCCGGGCAGCATTGTTGACATTGATGACATTATTGATGAAAACATCGAACACGTCCAACATGACGAGAAAAATTGTAACGCATCGTTCATATTCACCGGCGAAACGCTGCGATAAATTGAAAAACCGGCGATGCTGAGTGCAACCGCACCCAATCCGCCCCCCAATATCAACCAAGGCACCGCCGCCCCCGCCGTCAAAGGAAAGAACGAAAAAAATATAATGAAAAATTTTTTTAACCGATTCATTGATTTTTATTATATCACATTTTGGGCTAATGTGATATAATTCAAAACAGAAAAAAATAAAAATATGTCGAAAGGAAATTTTTTTACATCTTGGACCAAGGCTTTATTTTCATTCGCTGGGTTTGCGGCGGTGCTGTTTATGCCGGAATCGGCATTTGCGTTCAGTATTGTTGATAAATTGGATTTAACGCCGATTATCCCGATTGTTTTGGAATCGCTGTTGTCGGTGGCCAAGGGCAGTTATGATTTTTTCGTTGGCAAAGGTGATGGAATCATTTATTTGTTGATTTGGTCGGTAATGGCGTTTTCTGTCTTTTTGTATTTGGTTGGAATGTATTTCCCAAAACGTTGGATGGAATTTCTTGGGTTTTCTGGTGGTGGTGAAATGTGGGATGGCAAGGCCGGCGGTTTTGCAATTGCGACAACTGTTGGAAAAACCACGATGCGTGCGATGATTGCAGCGGTTTTATTATTGCAAATTAGACCTGTGTATTTAACCAAGTTTCTGGTCAATCCGTTTTTGGAATTTGGTGCGTATTATTCCGAAACAATTATCGATATGTCACGCAGCAAATCTGCACCTGTTCCAATTGAATGTCCGGAAACGATTGTTAATACCGGTTGGATTACGAAACACAGTTGTGATTTTCTGTTACAGCCTGTTCACGATTTGGCCGTAACAAACAATGCGGTTGTCAAACGTGGTTTTCAATTTTTGTCGCGGGGAATGCGTGGTTTGACAAGCCCCGTATCCCAAGGCGGGCAAAATTTTATGAGCATTATCACCGGTATCGCACTGATTTTTGCGTTCGTTGGGTGTAATATGTTTATGGGGTTGTTAATAATCCAGGGGATATTTAATTTTGGTATGGCGTTGGTGTTGTATCCGTTCCAGGTTCTGGGGTGGGTTGCAAAACGTGATGACAAATGGTTTAACATATGGCCGGCGTTCGATGGTATTGTCAAGGCGTTACAACAGTTAGTTATAACTATGATAGCCTGTTCTTTCATTCTGATAATAAACATAGCCGTGGTCAAGGCGTTGTTTCGTTTTAATAATTCGGCGTTTGTTGTGGCGGCCGGGGGCAGTGCATCATCAAATCTGCCGATGACAAGTGTTGCGACCAATGCGATTGATTTTGGTGGACATTCGATATTGTGGTTGTCATCGATATTGACGTTCTTTTTAATGGCAACGATATTTAACAGAACACGCGAAATGTTAAAAACGTATGCACCTGGTATGACCGGTGTATATGACAAGGTCAGTGGCGATGTTAAGGCAAATGTTAACAAAGCGAAAAGCATTTTTGATTTCGCACGAAAAACGGCGGGCTTTATTAAAAAATGAACGAATTTATGAGCAATTTAGTCGATAACGCTGTTCAATGCTGGGGATGCCCAGTGTTCGACAATTTGTTTATGGTCGTTTCTAATGCGGGCAGTGCGGCTTATTCCAAACTGGCACAAATCAGTTTTGCTATTTTTGCCGTGATTTTTGTTTTCTATGTGGTTTGGGCGGTGTGGCAACATGTTAACCCGAAAAAGCCAGATACATCTGATAAAATGTATATGAAAACGGTTGAACGTGTTGTTATAAATTCGTTGTTTGCGTTAACTTTACTGGGGATGGGAATTGCGGTGCCACGTTTTGTTTCCAAAATAACGTTTGAACCCGTGGCTGATATCGCATTGGTTTATACGCACACGATGTTAAATACATCGGAAACCCAGGTTAATCAAAAAGTTTCCTATGTTCCAAAAAATATGAACAATAACGGCATTTATACAAACGAATTAAAAAATAAAGTATTGGCATTGATGAAAACCACTATAACACAATTTCAATCCTATATGAAGTTTGGAATTGCCGTCATAGACCAGGCCTTTACCTGGACGAACATACGCACTGTTGGTGGATTGACGGGGCATTTTTTGATGCTTTGTATCGGTATATATTTGTTTTATGGTTTCTTTAAATTATTTCTGCGATATTGTTTTTATTTTGTGGACGTGATTATTGCGATGGCAATGTTTGCGTTCTTTTTTCCGATTGCGTTGATGTTGTTTTCGTTCCGTGGTGCATCTGGACCAGGGTGGCTGTCGGGACTGGGCAAAGGATTGGGGACAAATCAAATTAAGACATTGATAAATGCGATAATCACTCTGGTTTCGGTTATTATAACATATACGGTTATGACAATGATAATTTCTCGGTTTTTTGTTGATTCGAACGAGGAAGATTTAATGAATACGATTACATCGGGTGAAATTTTTTCGTATGATTTGTCTGATGACAAGGCGGCGACAGTAACACTTGGTGGTGCGATAGTTTTGGTTTTTGTGTTGAATTATCTTTACGAACAAATACCAAATGTTACCAAAATGATTTTGTCCGTCTTTAACGTGTCTGAACAAAACAAGGAAAGTGAAAGTTTGGCGAATGATGCCAGCAAACTGTTCAGTTTGACAACAGCCGGTGCCAAAACAATTGCATCAATTGTTGCCAATAACGGTAAAAAATCAGATGACAGTGAAAAAACAGAAGATAAAAAAGAAACAAAATAATACGGGACATAATGACAAAGTTAATAATAGGTAAAATTGTTAAATTTATTATGGGGGCCGTTGCCTTGGGGATTGGTATTTGGTATATCAGTTCTTCTATTGGCGGGTCGTCACTCAGTTATGTCAGTATGGACAGTTTTATGAATGCAATAGGTGCATCTGATGGAAATATCGCATCGGTAAATGGTTGCTTTATGTGCCGATATGTTAACGATTTGTTTATGGTTTTGGGAAACGCATCAGAAAAATTTTGGACCAAGATTTTGGATAACTTGTGGATTTTGATGGCGTTGGGTTTTGGTGTGTTTTTATTGATACACACTTTCAAACATTTATACAAGGCCATGACCGATGCGGCGAAATTGGACAATTCTGAAAAAAAGTTGGATTTTTCCGGTTGGTTTGATGCGGTATGGCGTCAGGCGGTAAAAATTATGATTGCCGGGGCGGTATTGGGTGCGTTTGGTATGGGTGGTGAAAAATCGTTGAAGTTATTGTCGGATATAACCATCCAACCGGTTATGTATGTTGGAACATCATTGTCAATGGCGGCAACAGGAATGTCTGATGTTGCCCAGTGCAATCCTGGTTTTCAAAATCCTGATAATCCAATGAATTCCGTGGCTGGGTCGTTTATGTGCGTTGTTGGAAATGTTAACAGTGTTATACTGGGCGGTGCTGCCGGTGGTTTCGCGTTGATGAATTATTCGTGGATGGGAATGGGCGGTGGTGTTTTGACGTGGGTTGCGGGATTGGCGATTGTAATAATGTTTATGATAATTGGGTTTGATTTATTTTTTCAATTATTATCGGTCATTTTCAAATTGGTCTTTCTGGTTATATTTTTACCGCTTTTTGTGGCGGCGTGGGCGTTCGAGAAAACATGGAAAATGGCAAGTGGTATTATTGGAAATGGAATCAAGATGTTGGTTGAATCTGCAATCAAGGTCATATCTATTACATTAAAGGTTGTTATTATTTATGCCGTAACATATTTTGCAACCGACCAATTTTTCCCAGGGCCAGTTGACAAGTTCAGCGTAATTATGCCGCCGTTGATTGGCGTTACACCCGAAAACCCTGATGCAAAATTGTTGTCGGTGAAAAATGTTTTTGAAAAATGTGAAAAGGCATCACTTGTTAATGGTGAACCAGATGCGGATAAGTTTTTAAGTTGCTATAATTCGGAAAAAACCGCAATAGAGGCAAAGTATCCAGGTGCGTTCGATTTTGTTGATGATGGTTGGGGATTTTTATTGATGATGATTTGTTTGTTCTGTATATATTTATACATATTAAGTCCTAAGATTGATGAGGTTTTAGCCAATGTCAAGGTTGGTTCGGGGGCGTTCGATGATTTTGGTGGCGATATAAAGAAGTTGATTAAAACCGCATGGAAAAAGCCTGAACAGATTTCTGATAAAATTGTTGACCAGGTAAGTGGCAATTCAATGGATGCGGCACAAAAGAAAGTGGCAGGTGGGGTCAAAAAATAAAATGAAAAAGTTTTTAAAAAATCTTTTATCAAAAATGTTGATTACCATCGTGGCATTGATGTTGGTTTGTCCAAAATCATTTGCTGATGATGAACAGGCGTTATTGACGGGCGATATTGGTGATTTTGGTGCGTGGACAACAGAACATAATCAAATGGAATTGTTGGGTGATGTAAAGGAAGATATTCAATCGTTAACATCAAATTTTCAACAACAATATATTGATACCGGTGTCCCAATCGAGGCGAAAATAGGCGTTGCGTTTGTTGGCGGATTGTCTTTTGTTTCTGAAATTCTGGACAGAACGTTGGTTCGTTTTGTAAATGCATTTTTATTGTTGGCGTTTTTCTTTTGGTTAAGTTTCGAGATTTATAAAAAAATAATCGAAGGCAAGGGTATTCCCCGTGATTCAATCAAGGAATGGGTTAAACGTGGTGCAATTTTGGGAATATGGATTATTTTGTTGGGCGGTGGGTTACAGCAACTGTTTTCCATGTTGATGGGGCCGATTGTTGCGGTTGGTTCGTATGTTTCTGGTTTGGTGATTGATTCCGTGTTCGCAACCGAAAATATACAATTAAGTGATACGTGTAACGCAATACGACAATATGCCGCCGCAAATACAGCACCCGGAACACCAATTGATGCACAAACTGTGGCAAACATAATGTGTGTGCCAACACGATTGTCAGAATTTTATTATGCGGCTATAAAATATGGTTGGACATTGACATTAAGCGGACTTGGGGTCAGTGCATTTACATTTTTGATTGGTGTCGTATTTGTGTGTTTGTTCACATACACTGCATTTAAATTTGCATTTGTATCATTCAGTGTGATTTCGGAATTGTTTTTAGTCATCATAATGTTACCATTCACGGCGATAACCGAAACAATTGGAAAAACGTCATATAACGGAATTCCGGGTCAGGTATTTAATGCGTTTCTGGGGCTGTTCAAATCAATGTCGTTGTCGGACCAGGTAAATAAATTTATTCAAACCGCAATATATTTTGTTTCTATGTCGATTATTGTTGCGATTGGTGGTGCGATATTGGCGAATGCGGTCGCATTAAATTCCCAGACGGGTGCATTGACGGTTTTGAACGGCGATACATTGACACTGTTGATAAGTGGTGCCTTGGTTGCATATATTGCGATGCATATTGAAGATATGGCGAAACAAATAGGTGGTGCAATTGATTACGCCAAAAATGAAAATGCACTGGGTAATAAATTACAGCAAGATGTTACAACCTTGTTCAAGGATGTTAAAACCAAAACCACAAACTTTATTGATAAAATACGCAAGAAATAAATTTAATCCGCGAACGTTACAAATTTACGTGCAACTTTTTTAATGCCGACCTTGGTAAAGGCAATTGTTAAAATATCATCGTGTTCTTCAATAACAACACCGCGGCCCAGTTCTTGGTGTATAACCAATTTTCCGACAATCCGTTCCGTTGTTGGTTTTTGTGAGGTGTGCCGATTGTAATTTTGTTTTTGTTCGTATTGTGGTGATGGTCTGCGTCCACCAAAATCCAAAAAACGTCCATCCATTTCGGCAATAAAACGTGCCGGCGGATAGTATTGACGCGAACCAAAAATAACACGAGACATCGCATTGGTGATAATCGCACGGCGTTTTGCACGCGTTAACGCAACGTATGCCAAACGGCGTTCCTCTTCCAGTCCACCTTCTTTTATGGCCTTGTCGTTTGGAAAGATACCATCTTCCCATGCTGGCAAAAACACGGTGTCGAATTCCAAACCTTTGGCGGCATGAATTGTCATTATGTTCACGGCCTGGGCATTTCGGTCGCCATCAGGTGTATCGTTGTCATCGGTTGTCATTAGTGCGGCGTGTTCCAAAAATTCAGGTAATGTTTGATATCCAGAAATAACATTTGTGATTAATTCACGAATGTTTGCCAATCGTTCTTCGGCATCAGAATCCTTGGATTCGTGCCAAAATTTCATATATCCGGTATCGTCCAACAGTTTTTTTACCGCATCTGCGGGCGTTATGTTTGCCCAATCAAAATCGAAACTTTTTATAAAATCATTTGCGGCGATACCCTGTTTTCCACCGAATTTAGCATTCTTTATTCCGGTCATTAAATCGGCCCCACACAGTCGCATTTTTGCAATTGCCGATGGACCAAATCCACGCCGCGGGCGTTGAATTATGCGTGCAAAAGAAATATCGTCCGATGGATGAACCAGTAATCGAATATATGCGATAACATCCCGGATTTCCATACGGTCATAAAACTTGGTCGTTCCAACCAATCGATATGGTATTTTTGATTTTGTAAATTCTTCTTCGAATTGTCGGGATAAAGAACCCGTCCGAATTAACACCGCAAATTTAGAAAAATTTCCATTTGATTGACGTGCAATAGTGTCGGCGATTAAATTAGCCTCGTCATAATTTGATGGCAAAGTCAAAACATAAACAGGTTCGCCCATATTTTCATTGTTGACGGGTCTTAAATCCTTGCCCATACGGCCGTTGTTGTGTTTTATTAACGAATTAGCCGCCCCCAATATGTTTCCGGTGCTGCGATAATTTGTTTCCAATCTGATAATCGTTGCACCCGGAAAATTTTTATCAAATTCCAAAATGTTTTTTATTTCCGCCCCACGCCAGGAATATATCGATTGGTCATCATCGCCAACGCAACAAATGTTTGGATTTGAAATTCCGCGTGTCAATAATTGTAATAATTGCATTTGTGCATTGTTCGTGTCCTGAAATTCATCAACCATAATGTATTTGAATTGGTGTTGATATTTTTCCAAAACATCAGGTGCATTTTGCAACAAATCTAATACGAATAAAATAATATCGCCAAAATCAACCGCGTTCAATCGCCGCAGTTCCGCATTATATAAGTCCAAGATTTGTTTTGTTCGTGGTGCGATATCGATGTTGTTGCGACCGGCATCTTTTATATTTGATAATTTTTCCACCCATTCGCCTGAGGCAAATTCCTTGGTATCGGCACCGATGGATGCGAAAACGTTTTTTAATACGGATTTTTGATCATCTTCACCAAATATCAAAAAGTCAGGTTTCAATCCGGCACGCACCGCATTTGTTCGCAGTATTCGCAAGCATATCGAATGAAACGTGCCGCACCATAAATCATTTGCATAAAAACGCGAATCGTTTTCTGACAGCATTTCGGCAATACGATTTTTCATTTCGTTTGCCGCCTTGTTTGTAAAAGTCAATGCCAGTATTTGCCATGGCATGGCAAGTTTTTGGTCTAATATATATGCGATGCGTGTAACCAAAACGCGTGTTTTTCCCGTGCCGGCCCCGGATAAAACCAACAATGGCCCGTTGGTCGTTTCGACCGCTGTCAATTGTTCCGGGTTAAGATTTTGTAGCATTAAATTCATAGTTCTATTATAATAACATAAAATTATTTTATAAAAAGAACATTTTGGTGGTGTGTTATGGCAAGGGTGATATGTTTTGATATTGAAACAACTGGATTTGAATATCTGCGTGGCGACAGATGCATTGAAATTGGTGCGGTCGAGGTTATGGACGGAAAAATTACCGACAATACTTTCCACGAATACATCAATCCCGAAGGAAAAATAATTCCGCCAGAAACATATATGGTTCATAAAATATCAAACGCTTTTTTGGATGACAAACCAAAGATGTCTGTTGTTGCACCAAAGTTTTTGGATTTTATTGGCGATTCAATAATTGTTGCACACAATGGTTTGGATTTTGACTTTCCATTTATAAATCATGAATTGGAAATGTTGGGCTTGCCCCAGATTCCACGCAACCAACAACAAGATACATTGGTAATCGCACGTAATCGTGTTTTTGGTCCAAAAAGTTATACTCTGGATGCGTTGGCGAAATGGTATGGCATATCATTAACCGCACGTGCCGATGCACACGGTGCATTGATTGACGCGGAAATTTTGGCCAAGGTTTATTTGGAATTGGAAAACACGGCCCCCGCACCGGAAATATCTGACATCATCGCCAAACAACACAATGCGTTTTTGAATCATCCGAAAATAGGTTCTGGGTTCCCACATCGTGATTTTCCTGTGCCGGTCGAAGAAGAACAATTGCACGCTGAATTTATGGCAAAGATAAACAAGTAAGTATGATGCAAGAGAGAATGTATTTTTTATTGTTCATTGTATTTTTTCTTTTGCCCATCTGTTCGTTTGCTGACGGTGCCGCGGAATCCGCCGATATGTCTTTGGCTGATTTAGATAAAAAGCGTGACACGGCCCATAATATCGTTTCTGGGGCATCAACTGCGATGACCGGCATTGGTATGATGCAGGCAGTCCAGGGATTCAGTGAACAAAAATCTGACGCGGCCGCAGAAAGCGATATGGCCGCACACATTGCAACATTCAAATGCAACTATGACAAGGGGCCAACGTTTAAATACAGCACCGAAGAAATCATTATTCCGGGTGGGGATGAATTGTTGAAATACTATACGGAATACAAAACCCTGGCCGACCAGTTAAAGGGGACCAAGGCCACATTAAATTTGGCACCCGGTATTGAATCCCAGGTTGTTTATGACAAGGCGGAAAGTGGTCTGTATCAAAATTTTGCGACCGAACGTGCGGCGGGTCACTATGCGTCTGTTTCGCGTGCGTTGATGGATTCGGACAGTGAGGATGCGGCGGCGTGGGCGGCGGAAAAAGAAAAATCACAAAAACGTTTGGCGATTGGTGCATCGGTTGCGG
>JAFSST010000053.1 GCA_017450905.1 Alphaproteobacteria bacterium | reverse complement strand
TGCGGGCGAAGGGAATGTAAATTCCCACTCACGTTGTTCGTGGGCCCCCTTTCGTATCGTAAGGCTCGAACGGCACTGACGTTTGTTCTCGCCAACTAACTACTCCGAACCCTCTTTGCTGGGTTCGCTTCCATCGCCACAATCCAAAAATACAACCGACACAAGGTCGGTCTTATTTTTGGTGCGGGCGAAGGGAATCGAACCCTCGTCTAAAGCTTGGGAAGCTTTCGTGCTGCCATTATACCACGCCCGCTGATTTTTTGTGATTGCATTTTAACGACTTCTTTGTCCGTTGTCCAGAAAAATAAAAAACCTTTTCTGTTTGCTTTTTATCAATTATGGGTCTATACATATCAGGGTAGATATTTTAAGGAGATAAAAATATGTCAAATGAAAATATGAATCCCCTGGTTGCCGCCCAGGCACGTGTTAAATCGGCTTGCGACAAATTAGGGATTGATAATCAAACTTATGAAATTTTGAAAAATCCACAACGTATACTGGAAGTTCAAATTCCGGTAAAAATGGATGATGGTTCGGTTAAGGTTTTTACCGGCTTTCGTGCCCAGCATAATACGGCACTTGGTCCATCCAAGGGTGGTATTCGTTTTCACCCAATGGTTTCGCGTGACGAAGTTTCCGCGTTATCTATTTGGATGACATTCAAATGTGCGGTTACTGGTTTGCCATACGGTGGTGGCAAGGGTGGTATTATCGTTGACCCAAAGACATTGTCTGTTGGGGAATTGGAACGTCTGTCCCGTGGATACGTTGATGCGATTTATCCAATACTGGGCGAAAAGCGTGATGTCCCCGCACCGGACGTTAACACAAACGGTCAAATTATGGCATGGATGATTGATGAATATATCAAATTGTCTGGCGATGCATCGTTTGGAACATTTACCGGAAAGCCGGTTGAATTGAATGGCTCGTTGGGCCGCACCAAGGCAACAGGTTTGGGAATTTCTATCGTTATTGCCCAGGCATTAAAATCCCAAGGCAAGGTTATTCGTGGTGCAAAAATCGCTATCCAAGGCTTTGGAAACGTGGGCAGTTTTACCGCCAAATGTTCGCACGATATGGGTGGAAAAATTGTTGCTATTGCCGAATGGAACACCATCTTGTTCAACGAAAACGGGTTGGATATTGATGCAATGATGCAATACAAAGACAAAAACAAGGGCAGCATCAAAGATTTCCCGGGTGCAACCGAAATTACCGCCGAAGAATTTTGGGGATTGGATGTTGATGTGTTGTCGCCATGTGCTATGGAAAACACTATTAATAAGGATACCGCGCCATTGATTAAGACAAAATTGGTTGTCGAAGGTGCCAACGGCCCAACAACAATCGAAGGCGAAGAAATATTGAAATCTAATGGCGTAATGGTTGTGCCTGATATTTTGGCAAATGCCGGTGGTGTTACGGTTTCTTACTTTGAGTGGGTTCAAAATCGTTACGGATATTATTGGACCGAAGACGAAGTAGAAAATCGCGAACAACAGGCAATGATTAAGGCATTTGATGCGATTTATGCGATTAAGAATGAATACAATGTTACAATGCGTGAAGCGGCCTATATGTATTCTATTAAACGTGTAACCGCGGCCATGAAATTACGTGGTGCGTGCTAATTAACACCCTGTTTTGAAATATGGTGGTTGGTCGTGCGATCAACCACTATTTTATTTGACTTTTCGATATTTTTGTTACATAATTGGTCTGCAAATCCCAAAGATTGCCATTTAAGTTGGTCCTGTATGCGGTCGCATAAGGTGCATCATCCGATGAGTTTCATCCTTGATGGCGGTTTTCTTTGTGGACAAAACAGTTAAAAACAAGGAGTTAAATATGGCAACTGTTATTCGTTTGGCACGTCATGGTGCAAAAAAACGCCCTTATTATCATATCGTTGTTACGGATTCCCGCAATGCACGTAATTCTGGTAATGTTTTAGAGGTTGTTGGTAAATACGACCCAATGTTGGCACGCGACAATGAAAAACGTGTTATTTTGAAAATTGATGAAATCAAGGCCTGGATGGCCAAGGGGGCAAAGCCATCTGATCGTGTATATCGTTTCTTGGCAAACGCCGGTGTGGTTGCAAAACGCGAAATTCCAAACCAAACAAAGAAAAATTTGCAATCCGAAAAAACATTACAAAAAATCAAAGACAAGGCTGATAAATTGGCCAAAATAGCCGAAGAAAAAGCCGCCGCAGAAGCAGCAGCCAAGGCCGCAGCCGAAGCACCTGTTGCAGAAACACCGACCGAGACAACCGAAGCATAAGTATGTCGAAAACAACGTGTCCGTATGACGGCGATTGGTGTCGCAAAAAACAAGAATCTGTTAATAATAACGGAATATGTTTGCAAACCGGTGCACCGGTCGCCAAATTGACATCTGGTGATTGTCCTTTTGCCACAGCCAAAGAACGACACATAGAATGTCAACGGTATCGGCGTTACGAATGGATAATACAAAATTTCGGCAATTTTCTTAAATGAATAAACAAGATAAAATCTTAATCGGAAAAATAGTTGCCTTTCAGGGTGTTCGTGGTGATGTGCGTATTCAAACATATACCGAACACCCCGAAGATTTTCGTAATTTGAAACTTTACAGCGAACGTTTTTCGTTTGAAGATTTTAAATTTATTCGCAGGTTAAACCCAAATTCGGATATTATAATCGCACATATTCGCGGGTTTGACGACAGAACATCGGCCGAAGTTTTACGCGGGACAGAATTATTTGTCGCACGCGGCGAATTACCAAAACCTGCACAAGATGAATACTATCAATCTGATTTGATTGGGATGAATGTTATACAGGATGGGAAAAATTTGGGGAGAGTTGTATGTTTTCATAACTTTGGGGCCGGCGATATTATGGAACTGGAAAATGGTGATATGATATTGTTCCGCGGTGCCAGGGTTGATTTTGAATCAGGCAACATAACCAAGGATTAAAAAATGAAAAGACATCTCTATTTCCATAATCAATTAGCGTGCATCGTTAATTGCAAAGAAGATTTACAAACATGTCCAGTTCGCAGATTGTTGTTTGATGATAAAATAGAATATCGTTTATCTTATACAACAAAAATTCAACGCGTATATTTTTATAGTTTGGTTTATTCTTCATTACGCGATGACAAAGATTTTGACGATATGTATTGCAAAATTATTAAGTTAACCTGTCAAAACTGTCCTAAAAGAAAACGTGAAAAATAATGCATTTTAACATATTGACCGTTTTTCCTGAAATGTTTCCTGGCACACTGGGTGGTGGCGTTGTTGGACGTGCATTAGAGAAAGGAATTTGGTCATACGATGTTATAAACATACGCGATTTTGCCGTAAACGAATACGGCAGTGTTGATGATACGCAATTTGGTGGCGGCGTTGGTATGGTTATGCGACCGGATGTGCTGGGGAATGCGTTGGATTCTTTGAAAAATCCGGGGCAAATCATATATTTTTCACCACGCGGTTCGCGTTTGGACCAAAAAATGGTTCGCGGGTTTGTTAATAGCCCAGATAATAAAACATATACCCTGCTCTGTGGCCGATACGAAGGCATTGACCAGCGGGTTATTGATACATATAATATCCAGGAATTATCCATTGGTGATTATATACTGTCTGGCGGTGAAATTGCCGCACAAGTTTTTATTGACAGCACGGTTCGTCTGATGGATAATGTGCTGGGTGGTGGTCCCCAGGCGACCGCTGACGAAAGTTTCGAAATCGGGGGGTTGGAATGGCCGTTATATACCCGCCCGTCAGTATGGCGTGGACAAAGTGTCCCAGAAGTCCTGCTGTCCGGTCATCACGGCAATATAGAAAGATGGCGGAAACAACAATCGGACGAAATAACTAAACAAAGACGTCCGGATTTAATAAAGGAAAATGAAGATGAACATCATTAAAAAATTAGAAGAAAAGCAAGTTGCAAAAATGAAGGGCGATAAAGTAATACCTGCATTCAAGGCCGGGGATACTGTTCGCGTTCACGTAAAAATCAAAGATGGCGACAAATTCCGTATTCAAATGTTTGAAGGCGTTGTTATTTCGCGTGACGGTGGTGAAGGCAACACTGCATCGTTCACGGTTCGCCGCGAATCTTATGGTGTTGGTGTGGAACGCAAATTCCCACTTTACAGCCCTGCGATTGAAAAAATCGAAAAGATTCGTATCGGTCGTGTTCGCCGTGCAAAATTGTTCTTCTTACGCAAACTGTCTGGTAAAAAGGCACGTATCGTTGAAGATTTGTCGGCGGCATCTGCTGAAAAAGCGGCAAACAAATAATATAAAACTTTATGGGGGGCAAAAAAATGACAAAGCGTTTTATCGGTTCTGTGTTTTTTGCCCTCTTGCTGTTTAGTTTTTTTGGAAACCCCGGGTATGCATATATTGATAAAAATGTTGCAATTGTTCAAATTATGAACAAGGCGGCCGGCAAAACGCAAACTGTGCGTTTGCCAATTGGACACACCGTTGAATTTGAAAAATTGCACCTGTTGGCACGAACCTGCAAACAGACGGACCCGTTCGAGGCCGAAAATTTCTATGCTTTTATTGAAATAAACAAATCGGATTCTACAAAGGTTTTCAGCAACTGGATGAACAGAAATACGCCGGGGGCGACACCTGTTCAAAATGCCGATTATGACGTTTGGTTGTTGAATTGTGAATAAAAAACGAAAGGAACGCACAATGAAACAATTTATTAAAAAATATATCAAATTTATCATCGGAATAATGGTGTTGATGTTGGTCGTTGTCGTTTTTGTCCAGACAATGAAAACAACCGCGTTGGAAACAGGCTTGTTAAAAGATTGGCGTTCGGCATCTGTTGGTCGCCGCGAAAACGCGGTAAAGGTTTTAACGGCATCGGACAAGGATTTGGGATTATTGGTTGCTTGTGTTGATAAAATGGCTGAATTGCCAGACTCGGGTGATATGTCTGTTCGTGATGCGGCCGAACTGTGTTATGTCGGATTGCAATTAAAAAATAATATCTAGGTTAAAAAATGTCAGACGATAAATTAATTCGTATGGATATGGGTGAAATAATAAACAACCCAACTAACACGTCCGAAAAAAAGATTGTGTGTTTGGGAATTGAATCATCCTGTGACGAAACCAGTGCGGCAATCGTTGATTCTGATAAAAACATTTTATCGCACATTATTTATTCACAAATCCCCGAACATCAAAAATATGGCGGTGTCGTTCCAGAATTGGCGGCACGTGCCCACATATTGGCTATTGACGAGGTTATAAATCAAACCTTGGCACGTGCAAATATGACCATTGATGATATTGATGTTGTTGCTGCAACCGCCGGGCCTGGATTGATTGGCGGTGTTTTGGTTGGTTGGATGGCAGCAACTGGAATCGCCCAATCAACGAAAAAGCCTTTGATTGCGGTTAATCATTTGGAAGGACACGCGTTGGTTCCACGCCTGTGTGCCGCAACGGCGAATAATTCAAATTGTGCTTTGTCTGTTGAATTTCCATATTTGTTGATGCTGGCATCGGGTGGCCATTGTCAAATTTTATTGGTATCTGGTGTTGGCAAATACGAATTGATTGGTCAAACATTGGATGACAGTGCCGGCGAAGCGTTTGACAAGGTTTCAAAAATGTTGGGGTTGGGATATCCCGGCGGCCCAATAGTGGACAAGCGTGCATCTGCTGGCAATCCACGGGCATTTCATTTTCCGCGTCCGTTAACCGACAAACCAGGCTGTGATTTTTCATTCAGTGGAATTAAGACAGCGGCACGAACGTTGTTGGATAAAAATCCCGGCCCACATTCGGACGATTTTATAAACGATTTTTGTGCATCGTTTCAATCTGCGGTGGTGGATTGCATAATAAACCGATTGGAAAATTCCATGAAGCATAAATCTGTTATTTCTGCCGCACCTAAAACACTTGTTGTTGCGGGCGGTGTTGCAAAAAACAGTGCCATTCGTGCGGCGATGGAAAAATTAGCAACCGCAAACAAAATGATATTCGCCGCACCCCCAATGAATTTATGCACTGACAACGGTGCGATGATTGCATGGGCCGGATTAGAAAATTACAAAGTCGGCAACATTGTGCGGGGACCTGTGGCACCACGTCCGCGGTGGCCCTTGACCGAGTTGAATGATTGATTTTATTTGATGAACGTGGTATCATCTGTTGGTAATGAGACCTGATAAAGAAATCTTTTTCAAAACAGCAACCGTTCAATTATTAGCCAAAATTGACGATATGAAAATTCAAAACGCCGAACCAATCAAGGACTTGATTATTCGTATACGTAATGCATTTTTGGATGATAATGTTCGGCGGTCTGTGTTCGGAACGGAATTGGCAAACGATATGTCGGTGTATGCAACAAATGGTTTTTGTGCGGCGGCATCTGTTTTATTTTTAAACAATACGGATGCGGATTTTGAATTGATGTATATTGACGATATGTGGACCTATGGGCCTCATCATTTTTTACGACACAAACCTTCGGGAATCATATTAGATTTAACATTTGACCAGTTTATCCAGGATGGAATTACCGCAATCCCATACGATATGGGTCGCCCAATAAAACCAACTAAATTGTCGTCAGATATGGCGTTGCGTTTTGCAACAGTTGTTGGTATAAATATGAAACAAAACAAAAGATACAATCATGCAAAAGCCAGAACCGTTCGTTAAACCAGACACTATTTTTTCTGTTTCTGATGCATCCGCATTACTCAAAGGCGTGGTTGAAACGGCCTTTCCTTCAATTAAAATTCGCGGTGAATTATCCCAAATAACCCGTGCATCATCCGGACACATATATATGACGATAAAGGATTCAAACGCCGCAATGTCGGTTATTGTATGGCGTGGAACGCCGGTAAATTTTAATCTGACCGATGGGTTAGAGGTTGTTATTACCGGGCGTTTAACGACCTATCCTGCACGCAGCAATTATCAATTAATTGCAAACGAAATTGAAATGGCTGGGATTGGTGCGATTCTAAAAATGTTAGAGGAACGCAAACAAAAACTTGCGGTCGAAGGCTTGTTTGATGTGTCGCGTAAAAAACCTTTGCCAAAATTACCAACAACTATTGGTGTCGTAACCAGTCCGACCGGTGCCGCATTCCAAGATATACAAAACCGTTTGCGTGAACGTTTTCCGGTGCGTGTTTTGCTTTACCCTGCCACGGTCCAGGGGCAAACCGCGGCGACCGAGGTTGCGGCCGGTGTTGAGTATTTTAATCGTGAAAAAAACGTTGATGTTATTATTGTTGCACGTGGTGGTGGCTCGTTAGAAGATTTGTTGCCGTTTTCCGAAGAGATTGTTGTTCGTGCCGTTGCAAACAGTAAAATCCCGGTTATAACCGGTGTTGGACACGAACCTGATTGGATGTTGGTTGATTTTGCGGCCGATTTTCGTGCCCCCACCCCAACTGGTGCTGCCGAGGCCGTTGTGCCAACAAAACTGTCGTTGGTTCAAGAATTAGATAACATTGGACATCGTATTATAACCGGTTTCACAACACGTTTATCAAACGCTAATCAACGCATTTCGGCAATCAATATAAAAAGTCCAAAACAAATGTTGATGGAACACACGCAACGTTTAGATGATATAACCCGAACACTGGGCGTTATTATTAGGGCAAAGTTAGCAACCGTTCAACAAAAAATGGATATTGTTTCCAAAATGCCTGATATTTTATCGAACAAGTTAAACATTTTGAATCGGGGTATAGAGCACGCAGGTCAAATGTTAAATTCGTTAAGTTATAAAAATGTGTTATCGCGTGGTTATGCTATTGCACGTGATGAAAACAACAACATTATTTCATCTGTGGCAAACGCTGACAAAATAGCAAACATCGAATTTGCTGATGGTGTTGTAAAAATATAAAACTTTCTTTATTTTAACAATGTTTTTGCGGTTGCCAGGGATTCCGGCGTGATTTCCGCTCCGCTGATTATTCGTGCAATTTCGTTCAAACGTTCATCTGCAACAATTTCACGAACGTTTGTTGTGGTTGTGTTGCCGTCTGAATTTTTCTCAATCTTGAAATGTTTGTCGGCAAAACCGGCAACCTGGGCGGAATGAGTAATAACGATTGCCTGAGATTCCGATGCCAAACGATTCAACCTGTTGCCAACCGCACTGGCGGTTGCACCGCTGATTCCGGTATCTATCTCGTCAAAAACAAATGTATGTGCCGTTTTGTTGTCCGTCAACACCACCCGCATCGCCAACATCAGTCGTGCCAATTCACCCCCAGATGCAGATTTATGCAGCGGTGCAAACGGCATACCAGGGTTTGTTTTTATCATATAAACTATCTCATCCTGGCCGTTGGCGGATTCATCACAGGTCGAAAAATCAACCGTAAAATCGGCATTCCCCAGTTTTAAATCAGGCAGTTCGCATAAAATACGTTCACGCAAATTGTCCGCGGCCTGGTGCCGTAATTTTGTTAATTTGTTGGCCTCGTCCAGATATTCTTTCTTTGCATTGGAAACAATGTTTTGTAATTTTCGCAACTCTTCATCAGAATTGTTTATTGCGTCTAATTGTTGTTGCATTTCAGACAGTTTTTCGGGCAATTCATCGGGCAATACGTGATGTTTGCGCGCCGCCGCACGAATGGCAAACAGGCGTTCTTCGATTGATTCAAGCGTATCGGTATCAACATCTTCGATTGTTAATTTATTTGCAACATCTGCGACCAATTCGGCGGCATTGTAAAGTTTGTCGATTTGTTCGGAATACGGATTTGTATCGCCCTTGACGTGTTCCAAAATATGTGCAACAGAATAAATTTGCGATTCCAATGAATTTCCGCCCCGCCCCAACATTTCGTTTGCATCGTTTAATACCGCCGCGTTTTTTTCGGCGTTCATCATATCTGTGCGTTTTGATGCTAAATCAGATTCCTCGCCAGGCAAAACGTTTAACGAACGCAATTCTGCCACGTTATGTTCAAGATATTCGTGTTCCGCAACACTGCGTTCCAACAAAGTTCGTATCTCGTCCAATTTAATTGCCGCAGAATTATACTCGTAATACTTTTTACGAACATTTTCCAACACGGATGCGTATCCTGGTATGTTTTTTATTGCAAAACCATCCAACGAAACACGATGTTGGGCCGGATTTAACAGTGCGTGGGTTGCAAACTGTCCGTGAATTTCCACAAGATTATTACCAATGGTTTTCAATGTTTTGATTGATACCGGAACATCGTTCACCCACGCCTTGCTTTTTCCATCCGCCCCCAATGTGCGGCGTAAAATTATTTCGCCATCATAATCAATTCCGGATTCGGTCAACAGTTGAATTAAATTCGAATCAGCATCATCAAATTCGGCAATTACCGATGCAACATCGCATCCGCTGCGTATCAAACCAACATCGGAACGTTCGCCTAACGCCAATGACAGAGCGTCCATCAAAATACTTTTTCCGGCACCTGTTTCACCGGTCAATATATTAAGCCCCGAACCGAACCCCAGATTCAGTTTGTCAATCAGAACGATATTAGAAATCCTTAAACTTGTTAACATGGTTGTATTATAATGTTTTTTATATTACATTTTCCAGTGTAAAATCGTGTGTCCATAAAATTTTACAATGTATATTAAAATCTGGATAAATTTGCTTTAACAAATCACGATATTCCGTTAATTGTTCGATATATTTTTTATAAAACCTGTTGCGATTTGTATCTGTTTTATAATCCAAAACAACAACCGTTTTAGTTTGTTCGTTAACATACAAGCGGTCAATTCTGCGACTGATAAAAACACCGTTTACGATACCCGCGATTGGGACCTCGGTCCGGGATTTTTCGCCCATATACTCACGCAACTCTGGAACATTTGATACGGCGTTGATTATATCTTTGTCCCCGATTGCACCATCGGCAAGAAAGAAAACAGATTGCAGTTTTGCGTGCATGGCCCCCCCAATCCCGGTTGCTACACTGGTTTGTTTTTTCGCATTTAATAAACTTTGTAATTTATTCGTCATAATTTGAAATCCTTATAATGTCATTACAAACATTTATATCCGGGTCGTTCGACAGCGTTTGCCACAACATATTATGCCACGACAATTCTGGTGCGTTTGTGTATGGGCTGAAACCGTAAATATAAAGTTCATCGCGTGCACGTGTCATGGCAACATACAACAACCTGAAACTTTCTTCTGTGTTTTTTTGTTTTTGTGCCGCGTCAATTTCTTCAAATTCCGAACTAAAACCATCTGGCTTGTGCGGGGTCCAAATCCATATTGGTAAATCGCCAGCATCGTTTTTTATGTTGTAAATGTTTTCTGTTTTTGGCATCGAAACAGTGTCAACTAAAAACACAACAGGTGCCTGTAAACCTTTACTGCCGTGAACAGTAACTATACGCACACCACTTCCCGAATCCATATCGCGTTTAACCTCGCTGGCTCCGGTTACAAACCATTTCAGAAAATGTTTTAATGTTCCGGGCTGTGTTCGTTCATACGCCAAACATATCGTCATAAATTCTTCTAATGGTTCTATGATTTGGTTCCCCAGTGCGGCAATCATTTTTTCACGAACATTGTAATGATTTAATAAATGTGTAAAAAATTTGTATGGCCCTGCAACATTATATAACTCGGTTAAATCGAACAAGACGCTATACACATCTGGTCGCATTGTTTTCACAAATTCAATCAAAGGAATTGCGGTCGCCACACCACTTTCGGCCTTTATACGATTGTTTTCATTATTACGTGCGTTACACAGTTCGTATACGTCCGCATCAGTTAAGGCAAAAATTGGACTTTTAAGGACGCATGCCAAACTGTAATCATCTGATTGATTTATGCAAAAACGCAACAAATTCATAAAATCTTTTATAACAGGAAAGTTCGGCAACACAATTCTGTCGCTGCCAGCGATGGGTATTCCGCGGCGTTTTAATTCGTGCGACATCAGTATTGCAAAGGGTTGACGTTGTTGAACCAATACCATAATATCTTGGGGTAATCGTCCCTTGTTTTTTATTAAGTATTCGATTTTATCAACAATCGATTTAACGTATGATTTTCGGTCGTCTTGACCATCATCCGATTTTGCAGAAACCAACTTGTGAATCTCTACAACACCACGTTCGCCAACACGAAAACACTTGTGCGGGTTGTTCAAAAAACCGATTCTGGTCGCAACAGTTTCTTTGCCGAAAAACTTATCAACGGTTTGTAAAATCGGTTCTACTGAACGAAAACTCTGCGTTAATGGGATTTCTTGAATTTGCCTGGCGTTATTTTTTATATAAGATGCTATTTGTTGACGACTGGTCGCAAAGGCACCCGGATCCGCCCCCTGGAATCCATAGATAGATTGTTTTGTATCGCCCACAACGAACAATGAACGCGGTGTATCGGTTTTATCGCCTTCGGCAAAAAAATCCCCCGCCAACAAACGCAACAAAGACCATTGTAGCGGTCCGGTATCTTGGGCTTCGTCAACCAAAATATGTGACAAAGACAAATCCAATTGCGACAAAACCCAACCCATTGTTTCGGGATTGGAAAATAAACGATGCGTGTATAAAATCAAATCTTCAAAATCTAAAACATTATTTTTCTGTTTTATTTCTTGATATATTTTTGCGAATGCCGCCGATACATCAAACAAGGCAACCGTATCAGAAAAAATCTCTTTGTTTATTAAACATTGATTCCATTTGAAAACCCGTTCCTGTTCATCGGACAAAAAGGCGTAATCCAATCCACGTTTTATTGGGGTGCCACCACTGGTTAAATACGCGGTTTTGTATTTTTCAAAATCAATAGTTTTATCAATATATTGTTCGGTTAATTTGATAAGGTTTAGCAGCGTTTTTCCGGCTTTTTTCTCGTTTTTTGCACATTCCAGTATGTTTTTAAGATTATCAATCGAAAAATTGTCGTTTTGTTCCAAATCAACATTTAATAATTTCTTAATCTTATCAATAAAGTATTTGCGATAGTTGTCAAAATCATCAACCAAAAAGAAATGTTTATATTGTTCTCCTATGCATTGTAACAAATCATCTATGCGATGTTCGGAAATAGTATTAACAATCCGGTTAAATGCTGCCTGGGTTTTTGAATCGTTTGCGGGATTATTAACCAGCCGTTCTAATGCCTCGTGCAATAAAACACGTTGCGACTCGTCCGACACCAATGACCAAATTGGCGATATGCCGGCCTCGACCGGAAAGCGATGCAGTATTTCTTCGCAAAAACCGTGTATCGTTTTTATTTTCAAAACTTCGGGCGAATCAATGTATTTAAAGAAGATTTTTCGTGCATCGGCGACATCTTTATCCGATGGGACGGCGTTCGTTGTTATTCCAACCAACAAATCTTTCAATTCATCATCGCTCATCAACGCCCAATTTCGTAACGCTGCCAAAATACGGTTACGCATTTCGCCCGCCGCCGCATTTGTATAGGTCAAACACAAAATCCCACAGTGTTCCAAATCATCGGCACGAAAAAGTATGCGTAACAGCCGTTGGACCAACACACTGGTTTTTCCAGTGCCGGCGTTCGCCTGGACCCAGACGTTTTTTGTTGGATCTGCGGCAAATTCTTGTTCAAACGATAAAGATTCTTTTTTCACTATCTTTGCCCTTGCTTTATTTTTCAAATTCTAGTATAAACTTCTTTGAACTGCAAGGATTATAGATACGTGTTTTTTTGACACACGGGGGGTAAGGCAAAAATGGATTCCAATATGTTGTTTTTTTATATCGGCACCGGATTAGGCGGATTATTACTGGCGGTGTTAATCGGGTTGTTTTTTATATCCAGACGCTCACAAAAAACTATGCGTTCATTGTTAACAATTATGAATGAGCCGGGGCGTGCAAAAATCAATGATGCGTCTCGTGTATTACAAACGATTATGGCGGACGAAATTGAAAAAATAACCGCGTGTTTCCAAACCATCCACAACAACTTGAAATCACAAATCGCAACCGCCGAAGAATTAAAAAACGAATTAACCGTTCGAAACAGTGCATTGGTTGAAATAGCCGATGGTGCGACACAACGCATCGCACAAATGTCCGGTCGAATTGATAATACTGTCAACGGATTAAATGCAATTGTAAATTCGGATTCTTGGCAAAACACTCGGGTTGCAACGGACAATTTTGCCGAAACGATTGAAAAGGTTTTACAACACATTTCCGAAACGACTAATGATTCAACCGACAAAATCGCCAAACTGGAACAAATTATTGAACAATGGGACACAAACAGCAAGAACCTGGCCGAAGAGTTAAAGTCCGCATTCGATATGAATTCGGAACAATTTAAAAAGATAACATCGGAATCCCAGGAAATGCGTGACAGCATTTCAGAACTGGGCAAATCCACATTGGATGGGTTTACGAATCTTAAAAACGTATCGACCGATTACGAAGGTGTTATGGAAAATAACAGCAAGATATTAAACAGTTATATGACAAAGTTAGACACATTTGGCAAACAAAGCAAAAAGCAACTGGCCGGTCAAATGAACACGCTGACAACAACCGCGAATGTCGTTGGTGGTCAGATATTGCTGGCAGAATCGTCCGTTGAAAAACAAATTAAAAAATTAACCGAGGCCGTAAAAACAGTAATGGCATCGGCAACAGAAACCGAAACTTCTGTTCGAAACATATCAAACGAATTGTCGGGTTTAACCAACCACTTTGATAACGAAATCAAAGAATTTGCCACCGATGTTGTATCCGAGTTAAAGACGGTGTCTGGGGTCGCAAACACGACACTGAACGACACCAAGGCGGCGGCAAATGTATTTTCTGAATCTGTAAAGAATATGGCGACCGGTGTTCGTGAAACATTGTTAGAAATGAACACTGCACACACAAAACTGTCCAACCAATCCGAAGAATTGATAAAAATGTCGACCGAAACAACGGCAAAATTAAAACCGTTATCCGAACTAATCGAACATTATTATTCGGCCCTGCCCGATTTGGCAAAAACATCTGGCGAAGCCGGACACAATCTGGAACAAGTTGTCAGCGAATTGGATGAAAAAATCAAGGCCATCAAGGAAACAGTCGAACAATCAACAGAATCCTTGGTAAAATCCGCCGGTCACTTGGATAATTTGGCCGGTCAATCCAGACAGCAAATGATTGATTTAATGGCCGATTACGCCAAGGCGGTCGATACAATGCAAACGTTGAACAAACAAATGATGGTTGCACGTGCATCGGCCCCCATGGATGCAATAAAAGCAACATCGTCCGAACCATTGGCACGCGTCAGCAGTCGTGATTTTTTGGCACACAGCGAACGAGAATTTAGCAAAATGTATGAACAAACATTGGATTTAACACGCACAATGGGGGCACAAATTCCGGACGTTGTTTGGAAAAAATATCACGATGGCGACAAAACTATCTTTGCAAAGTGGTTGGCAAAAATGATAAAGACAGCCGATAAAAAACAAATACGCGATTTAATTAAATCAGATTCCGTATTCCGGTCCCAGGCAACGCAATTTGTTCGCGGATTTGACAAACTTTTATCCGCCGCCAAACAAACCGACACGCCGGACAAACTAATGTCTGCATTGATTAAGACAGATTTAGGACAAATATATTCCGCAATATCAACCCAGGTGTCATAAAAAAACAAAAAAATTCACAGGGTGATTATATGAGAAATTATGTTTTTATAAAATCTAGCGGAAACCAAGAGAGAGTAAAAGGTAAACATATTAATCTCTGTTGTATTCTCTGCTTTTTGTTGTTTTGCGGTGTTCTCTGTCCAAGTTCCGCGTTGGCCAAGGACAAAACCGGCACTTTTACAATGGCTGGTGGCAAATGTTCCCCTGGCGGTGCCAATGCCCCCGACAGTATCGCATCCGCAAGATTTGATGAAAACGGTAATTGTGTTGTTAAAAAATGCAACAAAAATTTCGTGTTAATAAACGGCTTTTGTCGCCCAGAAGAAGAACTTTCAAAGGCAAATGCTTGTAATGAATCCGGTGGCAATATGGAGTATTTAGAGCCATCTCTTTCTAATCCACTAGATTCTTCTTTTGGGATAGTTAAGTTAACGTGTTTTTGTCCAGATGAAAAATTTAACGATGGTGATAAATGCATTTTATATAATAAAAATGATTGCGAAACAAAACATATACATCAACACATAACAAGGAATAATCTACAATCTGTAAAAAAGTGTGTCGAAAAAGATAAAAGTGTTATGAAGCAAATAACAGGTGCAGAAGTAATATCGACCGCATTAAAGACACAACAGTATGAAATGTTGGATTTTTTGTTAGATAACGGGCTTGATTTGAAAACCGAGGTGGTTAGTGGCGGGTATTTTTCTGAGATTTCTTCTTCCGGACCGAACAAAAACAAAGAAGAACATATAACAGATTTAAATAGAAATTTTGAGTTAATAAAACATCTTGTTGCGAATAATCGTATAGATTTAAACGACCTAGAAAAACCTTTTATAAAAGATAACGTTTCGGTCCAACGGTTGTTCGCATCTCATGACAAAAATGTAAAGGTTACTTGTGATACATTGTCTTTTTTGTTAGATAAAACAAATTCAGCTGTTATTGATAATATTGATATTCTTGGTGAAATTATGCGTTGCAAAACCATAGAATATGAACATCGTGGTTTTCCATTTGAATATTTCAAATATGCAAGATCCCAAGGGTTAAAATTTATGTTTAAAGATGGAAATAATCCACTTGAGTATTTATGTACTTCGGACAATATTGGCCCCCAGGAATATAGTTGGTTTATAACCGAAATAAAGCGAGATTTGCCAAACGTAGATTTTACAAATGCTTTGAAAAGATTTTGTGGTGGTGATTATGTTTATGGAAGCACACCTAGACCTTTGTATGAAGACCAAGATATTATAAAAGTGTTTTTGAATACTGGGGCCAAAATAAATGATGATATTATAGAGGCAGCAAAACATTTTCAAAAATCCGTAAACCAAAGCTATGGTCACTGCCTTAGTCATCCTGATGAATGGTGTAGCTATAAACTTGATGCAGTGTGTTCCTTTGTGCCAGAAAACAAAATCTGTCTTGAATACGAAAAAGAGAAAGCAAAAGAAAAAGTTAAAAAAAAGCGTGACACGGCCCATAATATCGTTTCTGGGGCATCAACTGCGATGACCGGCATTGGTATGATGCAGGCAGTCCAGGGATTCAGCGAACAAAAATCTGATGCGGCCGCCGAAAGTGATATGGCCGCACATATTGCAACATTCAAATGTAACTATGACAAGGGGCCAACGTTTAAATACAGCACCGAAGAAATCATTATTCCGGGCGGGGATGAATTGTTGAAATACTATACGGAATATAAAACCCTGGCTGACCAGT
>JAFSST010000002.1 GCA_017450905.1 Alphaproteobacteria bacterium | reverse complement strand
TTTCGAATTATATCGAAGAAAACTTCAAGGTCGAAGGTGATGTTCGCCGTGAAGTTGCAATGAATATCAAACGTTTACAGGATTTAAAAACCTATCGTGGTATTCGTCATCGTAACCGTTTGCCGGTTCGTGGTCAACGCACACAAACAAACGCCAGAACTCGCAAGGGTAAACGCGTTGTTGTCGCAGGTTCCGCGGTCAAGGGTAAATAGTTTAATAATTGGGTAGAGATTAACACGACAGTTAATTGAAGACATCTAAAAGGAAAATAAAATGGCAGTTACAAAATCTAAAAAGAAAGTTGTAAAAAAAGTATCGCATGGCATTGCACATGTTGTCGCAACAAATAATAATACACGTATTACTATCACTGACCAGTCTGGTGCTGTTTTGGCATGGGCAACCGCTGGGGCGAATAATTTCAAGGGTGCAAAGAAATCTACACCGTATGCGGCGACAGTTGTTGCAGATTCTGTGGGTAAAAAAGTTGCAGAAATGGGCATGAAAACGGTTGATGTTTTGATGCGTGGTATTGGTCAGGGACGTGAAGCGGCCGTTCGTGGTTTGGCAAACGCAGGTTTAATTGTCCAGAGCATTACCGACACAACACGTATTCCACATAACGGATGCCGTCCAAAGAAAGTCCGTAGAGTTTAAGAAAAAACACCCGCAAGGGTGTTTTTTCTTTGTGGTTAGTGTGTGTGGCTAGTGTCCACGTCACCCCGGCACAGACCGGGGTCTGGTCGGGCTTTGTCGCGGATAGGTATCGACAGAGTCTGACGAGATACCGGCCTACGCCGGTATGACGAGAAAAAATGACGAGATACCGGCCAAAATCACCCACAAAAATTTTCAATTTTTTGCGGGACCCGATACGCCGGTATGACGTTTCTATTTTCTACATCTCACAACCCACTCTCTACTAACTCCTTTTTCGTCAATTGTTTATTGACAATGAAAAACAATTGTCCTATATTATCGCTTGTGATAACCAAAAGGGGTAAATATGAAGAAAACAATTTTGTTTGGATTGGTTGCTGCGATGGTATCTGTATCGGCAAATGCATCCGATGGTGGTGTTTATATTGAAACAGAAACATACACAAACCATGTCAGATATAATGCTGCACCGGTTTATGTTAATGAAACAGCACCGGCGGTTGTTTCGCGTCCATGTGCAAATGCACAACCTGTTCGCGTGAAAACACACACCGAAGTCATTGACCATTACCAGGTTTATCGTCCGGTAACGGTTTATCAACCGGCGGGTTCGTATGCGGAACGCCGCGTGGTTACAAACGAACCATGCAGTCGTTGCAATTGGTAATAAAAACAGGGCAATGCCCTGTTTTTTTGTGTTAGTGGTTAGTGATTCGTCACCCCGGCGAAGGCCGGGGACTCGTTCGGCTTTGTTGCGGATTGGTATCGACAGAATCTGACGAGATACCGGCCAAAATCACCCACAAAAATTTTCAATTTTTGCAGGACCCGATACGCCGGTATGACTAACCACTACACACAAACCACACACTGCCCACTAACCACAATTTTTATTTTTTACTTTTCATAAGTTTTTTTTTATGTTAAAATTACCAAACAGAGAGATGAAATTTTTTACAGGATTTTTTATTGTTGGTTTGTGTATTGGTTTGCACGGTGGTGCGGTTGCGAATGTTGCGACAACCGCTGGGTCAAATTTGACTGCTTTTAATGGGACCGGGGCAACAAATAATAACAATTGGAACAGTTTTGCGAATGCACGTGGTGGTATGGATGACAATCTGGCCACGGCTAATTTTGGAAATTGCAATGCGGTGATATTGCGTTGTGCGACACCGCGATGCAAAAGTGGCTGTGCAACAATGGAATTGGCACGACCGATTGTTGCGGGTTGTGTTAATTCGAACGAAACGTGTCGCGTGCACGGTAATGATTTGATTGAATCTATTGCGGCCCAGGTTGTTGCTCAATCAACCGCCAAGGCCGAGGCGGCACGCAACGCGGCCGAAATTGCCGCGGCCCAGGCCAGTGCATCACAACAATCTAGCAATGCCCAGGTCGAAGCGTTACAACAACAGTTGGCCAATATGCAATCGCAAATGCAATCGTCAATAAGTTCTGTTCAGTCCCAGGTTCAACAACAAGGTGCGGCCAGTGCGGCGGCTATCGAGGCGGCAAATGCCCGTGCCAGTGCGGCGGAATCGATAGTAAATCCGGTGGCAAATTACGAGGGCCTGACCGATTTAGAACGTATCGCGTTGCAAAATGGTGTCGGGACCGAGGTTTTAGAACGTGAAAAAATCACCGGGCAAATTGTTACATCCGTGGAAGAGGCCGAATTGGCGGTCCAAAAAATGAAAAAAGTGATGAACGATTTATTCGAATATGCGGGTTGTGATAATTATGCGAACGAATGTACGGGGCCGCGGCGCGTGAAACGGTTCAAGGATTTAGCAAACGAATTTTTTACCCCCTATGACGAGGTTGGCGATAAACTGTATGATGCGTTGGTTATGGCGATGACGGTTGGTGTTGATGTTTCCGATGCGTTGATGTTGCTGAACGATTCGTGCAATATGTGGGGATATTATGTGTGCGATGCGTGTACGCAAGAAGAATCTTTGGATAACAGGTTTGTTGTTAGTAATATATGGATGGTCAACACTATTAGCCGGCAAACAACTGGTGATAAAAATTGTGTATGTATGACCAAAGCGAATGGAGATAAGACCACAAATTGTTATTGGCGACCGGAAAAGGATGAAAATGGCAAAGTATCGGCCAGACAACCGCACTGTCGTTTGGTAAATATGATAAGTGGTGATAATAATCCCGAGGTAAAACGTGCCTGGATTGAAAACACCACCGGGACCAGTGGTGCCGAACGTGTTGAATGTGCGTCAGATGTTATTTTTTCCAGCGGATTGTTTAAAAAACGCAATAAAAAGGCCAGTATAGAGGATATCGAAACCTTGCAACGTTTGGTTAACCAGGATGCGTATCGCACATGCAGAAAAGCTAGTGATGGTAAATATGAAAACTGTGGTCAGAATTATTGTAATGTAAATGGATCAGATAATCCGGAACGTATGGAACGTTTAAGACAAAGTGCAAAGCAAAAGAAATTATTGGGAAAGTATTGCTATAATAAAGATAGTGAAATGAATGATTCCAAAGGGGAACTTACTGGTAAAAATAATTGCGAAGAAGATACGTATTTTGCACCGGAATATGCACTGTGCACTGTTCATGCCTATAATGTGGGTAAAACCCAAAACCCCAGTAACAGTGCCGACACCGAAGAAATGAAGGAAGTTATTGCATTAAAATCGACCATAATTGCCCAACAAATCAAGGAGCAATATGATATGATAAACGCAATTGTGCGGCGGTTGAAAACTCAATTGGAAAAATCTGTTTATGCAACCAAGATGGACATATTATCTGGTGCGGATTCGGGTGCATCATATTCGTCTGGGGCGGCATCATCGGGTATGGCCATTGACGGTGTCAGCGAATGTCAATATAAGAGCTTGGATGAAAAATACGAGTGTTTTGCACAAAATATGATAATGATTATTCATGAACCAATCATGTCCAAGGCCAATGCACAATTGAAAAAAGATTTCCAAAATATGGTAAATTTAAGTTTTGGTGGAAACATTAGTGAAAATCTTGTCAAAGAGGCAAAGGCTGAAATAAGCAGCGGTAAGTGTTCGAACTATAAAAATAATGGTGGCAAGGGTTATACACAAAAGAAAGCCATAGATGCGTGTGCGGAATTGTGGCGTAGTATATTGCAAGACCAGGCTGATAATAATAAAAAACAAAATACCCAGGGCGGCGGGATGTTTATGATGCCGGTTATGACCAGATAATAAAAAATCAATATCATACCTGTATATAGTGGTTAGTGGGGCGGGCTTGACCCGGGGCCCAGGTAAATCAGATGCCGTTCGCCACGTACGAACACTTTTGTTTGGACCGGATTCCGGCTCTGCGGCCGGAATGACAAGAAAGAAAAAGCACAGGCGGAATAACCCACTAACACTAACCACTCCCCACAAAATATCATTTGACTTTTCGTGGTTTGCGTTATAAAATGCCCGGGCATGTAAAGATTTTTATATGTGCCGATTGGCGAAAATGATAAACTAAGCCCATGGGAGTATTTAAATGATTGAAAAAAATTGGATGACTTTAATAAAGCCAAAAAAACTCAATATAATCACGGATGAACACAATCCTAATATGGCAACATTGGTTGCAGAACCGTTGGAAAAAGGTTTCGGTTTGACATTGGGAACGGCGTTGCGGCGCGTGTTGTTGTCGTCTTTACAGGGGTGTGCACCACTGTATGTTAAAATTGACGGCGTTCAACATGAATTTTCCAGCATCCAGGGTGTTCACGAAGATGTTGCGGATATTTTGCTGAATTTAAAGGGCGTTTATTTCAAGGCTAATTCCGAAGGTCAACACAAGGCGACATTACGTGTTTCTGGTCCGGCCGTGGTCAAGGCGGGTATGATTGAAACCAGCAGTGCGGTTGAAATTATGAACCCTGATGCGGAAATTTGCACTTTGGACAAGGGTGCGGAATTAGATATGGAAATCACATTGGGTTCGGGGCGTGGCTATGTCCCGGCAACGGCACATGCCGATGGTTTGCCATTGGGGGTTATTCCGGTTGATTCAATCTTTTCACCGATTTTGAATGTGGCCAGCGTGGTTTCTGAAACGCGTGTTGGTCAATCAACCGACTTTGATAAATTGGAATTGACGGTAAAAACAAACGGTGCCGTTACACCCGAAGATGCAATCGCATTCGCGGCACGTATCTTGACCGACCAATTGAATGTATTTATTAACTTTGAAGATCCGGCACAAATCAACGCCCCGACCGAAGAAGACAAAGCCAAGGATGCGTTGCAATTTGATCCGAAATTGTTGAAACGTGTTGATGAATTGGAATTGTCTGTTCGTGCAAATAATTGCCTGAAAAACGACAAAATCAACTGGTTGGGTGAATTGGTTCAAAAGACCGAGGCCGATATGTTAAAGACCCCGAATTTTGGACGCAAATCATTGAACGAAATCAAAATCCAATTAGAAGCAATGGGATTGGGTCTGGGAATGGAAGTTCCGGGTTGGCCACCAGAAAACATTGCTGAATTGGCAAAAAAATACGAAGATCCATACAAATAAAATAATTTGTTTGGAATCTTGTCGCGATTGCCGGTTCTTATGTAGGTCCACTACACTGCGAACCGTCAATTGCATCCAATATCCGCAAACAAATTATTTTCTTGTTCTGCGGAATTTTGGAATCTTGTCGCGATTGCCGGTTCTTATGTAGGTCCACTACACTGCGAACCGTCAACCGCATCCAATATCCGCAAACAAATTATTTTCTTGTTCTGCGGATAACGAAATCCAAAAGTCGTATTACTGATAAAATCGGGATACGCATATCGGAAAATCCCGTCCCATGGTGGGGCAGGGCAGAAACAAAATAAAGGAGTAACCGATGAGACATCAAAAAGCAGGTCGCACTTTTAATCGCGATACTAATGCACGCAAGGCCTTGTTTGTTGGCTTGGCGAAAAACGTGATTGAAAAAGAACAAATTAAAACAACTTTGCCAAAGGCCAAAGATTTACGCCGTGTCGTAGAAAAATTGGTTACTCGTGCAAAGGTTGATACGGTTGCAAATCGCCGTTTGACTGCATCCGAATTGGGTAACACCAGCGACAAAGCGGTTAAAAAATTGTTTGCCGTTTTGGGACCGCGTTATGCTAAACGTCCGGGCGGTTATACCCGCGTGTTAAAGGCCGGTTTCCGTTATGGTGATGCCGCACCAATGGCAATCATCGAATTTGTTGACCGTGATGAAAATGCTAAAAAGCCAGTAAAGGTTGAGGCTGCTGCAAAATCTGAACCCGTTGCAACCGAAGAAAAAGAAGCCAAGAAAGTGGCAAAACCTGCCGCGGCCAAGGCAACAAAAACGGCTGCAAAAGAAACAGCGACCAAGGCTGCAAAACCGGCGGCGGCAAAAAAGGCTGTTGCGGTTAAACGCCGTGCAACTGGGAAATAATTTTTGTGAAAAATTATAACCAATGAAACCTTCGTGTTGTGCGAAGGTTTCTTTTTTTATCCTTGTATGGTTTTTGATATTATGATAAAATATCAAAGATAATAGAGGGAAAAAGCGTGAAAAAATTTCTGATTTTGTTCGCATTTGTTTTTATGTCAATTGATTGTTTTGCCGCAACACCGCGTCCGTCCGGGCGGACACCTGGGGCAAACACGGCGGCCCCGGCGGCAAACAATGCAAACACGGCGGTGCGTGCGGCACGTGGGGCACCGGTCGTTCGTGGCGGAAATGTGGCGGCCCCTGTTCAAAATGTTTCGGTCAGTCGCAGTGCAACAACCCCCGCTGCACGCAGTGCGACAACCCCCACCGCCGGCAAGGTTACGGCACGTGCGGCGAAACAAAATGCTATTGTTGGTGGGACCAAGGTTGCGGCCGCCGGACAAAATACCGTTGTGGATGATGCGTGTCGTGCAAAGTTTGATGGGTGTATGGATTCGTTTTGTATGTTGGATAACGCGAACGGTGGTCGTTGCTTGTGCAGTGATCGCAGCAAGGAATTGAATACGGTTTTATTGGAAATTGAAAAGTTAGATAACCAAAGTTATAAAATGGCGACCGCGGGCGTGGAAAAAATCGAAATGGGCGAAGATGGCGATGCTGTTTTGGCCAGTGCGGATGCCGCGACCAAGGCTGTTTTGGGCGAAGATAATACGAAAACAAAACGCCGTGCGTTGGATTTAACCGCGTGGAATAAATCAACAGATTTCGATTCGGCTGATGAATTTGATTTGTTTGGTGCGTCATCTGATGAAAATTCTGTCGAGGGCAAGGAAGGCGATGCGTTATACAACGCGTCCTATAAACTGTGCCAGGCACAAATGCCCGAATGTGCATCCAGTATGAATATGTTGACCGCGTTATACAAACAACGCGTTCGTTCTGATTGTGTTGCGTATGAAAACAGTTTGAAAAAGCAACGCGATGCCAGTGCCCAAAAACTGGCTGCGGCGGAAACCGCATTGCGTGAGGCCGCGTTGGAACAATACCGTTCTGCGAACAAGTATGATTTGGGTCAATGCACCATAGAATTTAAACAATGTATGAAAACGACCGCCGGATGTGGGGATGATTTTTCGGGCTGTGCCACGGTTGCCGCCACGGCCGAGGCCCAAACAAAATCAAAATCTACCAAGAAAGTATCAAAGCAATACGCTATCAAAGGACCATCGGTTACTATTTCCATTGCGGCGGCAACATACGACACGCTGGATGCGAAAAAGCCGTTGTGTATGAACGTAACAAAAAATTGTGTAAATGTTCGTGACCAGGTATGGGATGCGTTTTTACGTGAAGTTGCCCCGGAATTAAAATCTGCGGAATTAATTGCCGAGAGCAATCTGCGTGAATCTTGTATTGAAAATATATCAAGTTGTTTTCAAAAGGCGTGTAAGGATAACCTGGACCCGAACGACCCGGATGGTTCATACGACATCTGTTTGTCGCGGCCCCAGGCGTTGGAATCTTTCTGCAAGGTTCAGATTCAACCGTGCCAGGCGGCATACCCCAGCATTATGGAAGACAGCATTTTACCAAGATTGGCATCCATACGAACAGATGCCTGCACAAAAGAGTTCAAGGAATGTTTAACATCCGAAGACCGTTGCGGCGAAGATTACAGTCAATGTATCGGATTGGATACTGACACCATTATCGCCATGTGTCCAAAGGATAAATTAACGGCATGTTATTCGGAATATAACAATAATACCGAATCGGGTGAGCAGGCCATTAACAGACTTGCGAGAGGTATATTGAATAACATAGATCGTCCAATGCAAGAGATTAGCACGAATGCG
>JAFSST010000052.1 GCA_017450905.1 Alphaproteobacteria bacterium | reverse complement strand
TCATCATACGACAACACCTTTTCCCCTTTGTTTCCTGTCCGAATATACGTTCGCACAAAATAAAACCATGTGCAAGGGAAAAATAAAAACGGGGCGGTAAAAACCGCCCCTGAAAGCAAAACAACATTCCTGTTATCTGTAACTCTCAACTTTAAAGCCCTTTGATACAAACCACAAACTATCACTACGGTACATACCATAACTATTAATTACAGTGTCTGGTAACGATGCATTATCTACAACAATCGTGCCACAACCACAAACCTTATCAGAAATGTCGAACCGTGCCTGTAACCTATTACGTGTATTTGTTAAGAGTGGGGCACGGATACTTAGACAGTTACAGCCTTCTTGACCATTTGGTAACGGGGAACCCTTGTTCATAATATTTATAAAAACATATTTGTATGTCGGATCTTCGGCATATTTTCTGATAGAATCTAACGAAATAACCGAGTCACTTCGATCTCTCTTAATATCATAATCAAACACTTTTTCCTTGGTTGGGATTACGATTGTGTCGGTGGGGTCCGGTTGTGGCGTTGGTGGTGTTGGATTATCCGGTTCTTCACAACCAAACAATGTTGCCAGGCCCATCAATCCACCAAGCAAAAAACTCTTTCCACGATTTATTTTATATTGTTGTTTTGTTGTATATCTATACATTTTTCATCCTTTGTTTGTTGTTCTTTGTTATTATAGGTCAAAAATAACAGTTTGTCAAGAATATGTTGTATATGGGTAGTGATTTACCATTCCGGCACAGGCGGCACTACCAACTAACCACTAACAGGATTAATTACTCTTCGTCCGATTCGGAAAAATCTTCGTCTTCTTCTATTGCGTTCAAATCGATTTCCTTTGGTATGCCCAAAATGTCTTCTATTTTTTCAGACGCATCTTCGACATCCAATTTATGCAAAACAGCAAACTCCTGGGCCATACGCTCTAATGCACGCAAATACAACCGGCGTGCCGAAAAAGGCATCGTATCGGTCGCCGTTCTGCGTTGCAAATCACGAACAACCTCGGCCAATTTCATCGGGTCGCCAGAGTTAATGTTTTCTTCGTATTGGGCGGCACGGCGAGCCCAAATCATACGCTTGGTCCCGGCCTTACCCTTGGCGGATGCGATAGCCTCGTCCATTTTTTTGGACGAAACCAATGGACGCAAACCAGAAACCTCGGCCCGTTCAAGCGGAACACGTAACGTCATACGGCTTTTTTCAAACTCTATAACCAACATTTTTATTTTTTGGTCGCCTATGACCTGCTCTTCGGTTCGAACCAGTTTACCAACACCCTGGGTCGGATAGACCACATATTGTCCAGTTTTAAAATCAAGTTTCTTGCTCGGCATAACTATCACTCTTTAATTGCCATTCTCTCTTTACCCGGGCATTATAACACAAAAATATCGAAAAAACAAATTTTATCGGCTAAAAAGTTTACTGCCCCAACCCGGCCGGGCTGAACCGACCAACATTGTTAAACAACTCTTCCAATGCGTTTAATTCGATTGCGGCCGGGATTTCGGTTTCATCCGAATCCATTTTGATGTCCGGCAAATCCGCATCGTGCAAAATCTGGGTTTTGGTAATTGCACCACCATTGACCCATACCAACAAAACAGTTTTATTGTCATAAGTCAACGGAAACGGTCCATGATAATTTTCATCGGTGCCATAGTAAACCCAAACCTGGTCCCCGTTGATTGTTTTAACCTGGGGCGAACCAATCTCGTCCTCTAATTGAGCGGTTGTTTTTATTGAACTGATGCGTTCTTCCAAATCTTCTGGAAAAACATAGCCACGATGTTTGGTCTGGAACGTGCAAGCCGCCATCGCAACACAGCACAAAATAAAAAACAATTTCTTCATACGGTTTTCCCCATTGGTTTTATTTTTTCTTTTAGCCTTCGCCATTTTCCTTTGGTGTGTTGGCCAAGGTCATCGCAAAGTGTGCAATATATTTCTTTAATTGCGTTTTATATCGATTGTTTTCCTTGGCATATTCGACCAGTTTATCAAAATCCGGATTTGCCGCACGTGCCGCACCAAAACGACTCTCGGTTTTCAAAAAGTCTTCCAATGGTGTCAACGCATCAACCCCCGAATCCATCATTAACGGGTTGTGACCTTCTACAACTAAACGCGGGTCAAAGCGATACAGTGGCCACGCACCGGTCTGAACCATTTGGGTTTGATGTTCCGGACCATTTTGCAACGCGAATCCATGTGCGATACATGGTGCATACGCCAATATGATTGATGGCCCGTTGAACGATTCCGCCTCGCGAAAGGCACGTATTGCCTGGCCCGGGTTTGCACCCAACGCTATTTGTGCGACATACGC
>JAFSST010000001.1 GCA_017450905.1 Alphaproteobacteria bacterium | reverse complement strand
TTTACCCTTTTGGTAGTTTAACTGATAGTCAAGTCAAAGAAAACATTATAAAAATTGATAAAGTTATGGATTTTATCAATCGGCCACAGCAAGAAGCATTTGTTAAGGCCGTTGTGTACCAAGATAACAATACGTATATCGATTGTTGGAGTCCTGTGTGGAAAAAAATCGAATTTCAAGAACCCGGTTATTTTTCTGCAAAACGTGGCGACACACTGATTATAGAACGTAAAGTAATAGCCCAAGATAACGTTTCTGTGACTTATAAATTTAATCTTGTAAGAAACAAAACATTGGAAGATGAACAAACGGCGTGGATTAATAAAACATTATCTGGATTTACCGATGCAGAACGCAATAAACTGTTACTGTTGAGTGACGATATGCGTATGAACAAGAAATAACACAATCTGGCGATTTGCCCGATTTTTTATTTTGTTTCACCGATATATATCCCCATATATACTGAGGCAATCAGCAACGGTTTATCCATATCAACCGTTGCGTCTGATATATTTAACCCGGTTATATTTGGGTCACGTTCCGGATGACCGGACGATACAACCGTATCTAGGCCAACCGTTGTTATTTCACCGTTTTGCAGTGCCGTCATTACATAAGTTTCGTTATTTTCAACCGCATCTAATGCGGCGTTCGCCATCGATATTGCCAAAATACGGTCGGTGGGGGTTGTGCGCCCTGCCCGTTGAATATGTTCGGGGAACGCCGTGCGATTTGCAATTCCGGCGGCGGTTAGTTTTCGCGAAATCATTGTTGCGGCATCACCCGAATGTCCACGCAGACGAACACCTTCGGACACCATAATAATTCCATAATCTGTTGGCGCATTTTTAATATGCGTGACCAATTTGTCGATATCAAATTTTATTTCCGGTATTAAAATTGCCGTGGCACCACACGCAACACCGGATGTCAATGCCAATGCGCCACTATTGCGACCCATGGATTGCACAACAAACCAACGATGATGACTGCGTGCGGTCAACATTAAATCATCGCAAAAACCGGTCAGTTGCGACACCGCCGTATCAAAACCGATTGTTCGGTCGGTTAATGGAATATCCATATCAATCGTTTTTGGAATACAAATCAGTTGCAAATCTGAATAAATGTCGCGAGTATTCCACGCCAACGATATACTGCCGTTGCCACCAATTAAAATCAGCGCGTCCAGTTTTGCCGCCGCCAAATTTTTCTTTAATTGTTTTGTAAACTGGGGCAATTTACCCGATTGCACGGCGCGTTCAAAATTATTTGCCGCACCAACATTACCATTGCGCAGAATACTGCCCGCCACGGGCATTTGTTCAGGCGGCAATACATCCGGGGTTATGTGCACCATATTTGGGGCCGCGCCCACCAGGCCGTCCGTACCATCCAAGATACCATATGTTGCCCAACCGCGACGTGCCGCACCAATTACAATGCCATAGATTGCCGTATTTAATCCCGAACAATCACCACCCGTTGTCATAATGCCTATTTTCTTCATATCTTCTCCATTTTTATGTGTATATTATATCACAAAAAGTTTGACAGCGGTATTGTTTTTGTGCTAATTGTGTATGTATAAAAATATAAAGGGTTTGTTATGTCTGGGAAAATGGGACAAACGAAAAATTCTACCGATGATTTGATAAATGGTGCGGTTGCTCAACAACAAGATTGGCACGAACGCCGGCGTTCATTTGCACGCGAATTTTTAACATCTATAACCCTGTTTGCAAAACCAAATCCGACGCGACGCGTTGTTGGTCGCCCCGCCGTAAAATCCGGGAACACACCTCGGCCCCGCAAAAAATCCGTGTTGCGCGAATACTGGTTCCCTATTTTGTGCGCGATTGTTGTTTTGTTGGTCTTGGTTTGGATTATGTTTTGTTGTGTACGCCCCGCGACGCAAAATGTTCAACCCGTACCGGAACCAATTGTTCGCCCGGTGGCGGCAGAATTAAAAACACCAATGTTTGATATCGTGCGTATCGGTGATGACGGAAAAATTATTGTTGCGGGACGATGGAAACCCAGTACACGCGTATCGGTTTATACAAATAAGAAATTGGTTGCAACATTGATAACCGACGATAATGGCGAATTTGTCTATGCGCCAATGCGTGCGTGGGATGCCGGGAATTACACGGTTTATTTAATGGATGTGGAAACAAAATTAAAATCGGCGGATTCCGTATTTATTTATGTGTCGGAACACGGCGCGGAAAGTTCGATATCTTTATTGATGACCAATGACGGCAGTCGCGTTTTACAAGCACCCACCACATTACACGACGGTGATTTGGTTGTATCAAAAATTGACTATATGGACAATGGCCGTTTGGTTATAACCGGGAACGGATTGCCACGTTTACGTGTGTCTGCAACATTGAATGATGATGTATTGGGGACGGCACGCGTATCTGATTATAAACATTTTGGGTTGGGTGCGGATGTCGGTGATTTAACCCCGGGCGAAGAATATACTTTATCGGTTCGTATGCACGATGGCGACGGCAATATTATATCAACCATCACACATAAATTTACTATGCCGAAAATGACGGGCGATGACGATACGTATTATACCGTTCGTCGTGGCGATTGCCTGTGGATTATTGCGCGCAACTTTATGCGGCGTGGAATTTTGTTCAGTGTGATTGCGGCACGCAATAATATTCAAAACCCCGATTTAATTTTTCCAAAACAAAAGTTAAATATACCTGTTCGACCCAAATAAACCAAAGGAGAGATGGATGCCGATAAAAAAACACGTAATAGAAGTATATAAAAACTATAAAATTTATATCGTGTCCGGCATCCAGCCCACCATGTTCATCGCAGAAAAGGCCGACCCGTCCAAGGGTGCAACATTGGTTGATGACGATTTGGACAAATTAAAATCCGATATTGATAAAACATTGGATTATGCATTAAGCGTTCGTATAAATATTTGGGATGGGCCACTGCAAAGTCAAACATTTCAAAACCCGACAACCAACATAAAATCTGTGAATGGATTTTTGAACGGTTTTGCCATTGTTATTGAAAGTAATTATGATTTAGATGTTGTTATCGAAATGGCGGAAAATTGCAAATTGCGCAAATCTAAAAAGCACAAGAGAAATCGCAGTGCGCCATTAAATGTTTTACGGATTGTTTGTCGCAACAGGATGTCTATGCAAAATAACAAGCAATACCAAAAATGACGGTTTTTGCGTTGACAATATGCTTTTCTATATTATGATGAACATATACACAACCCACAAACAAAAGGTTTTATGATGAAGGGAATTTTACTGGCCGGAGGGAGTGGTTCCAGATTATATCCATTAACAAAAACAATATCTAAACAATTATTGCCGGTGTACGACAAACCAATGATTTATTACCCTTTGTCAACATTGATGCATTTTGAAATTCGGGATATTTTGATTATATCAACACCAAACGATACGCCTAATATCGAAAAATTATTGGGTAATGGGGAACAATTAGGTATGAAAATATCGTATAAAATCCAACCACAACCCCGTGGCATTGCCCAGGCATTTACCATTGGCGAACAATTTATCGGTGATAACAATGTGTGTCTGATATTGGGCGACAATATTTTCCATATGGATACCGAGTTTGCGGATTTTCAATCTGCGGTCAAAAAGAACCAAAACAATCGCGCAACAATTTTCGCATATCAAGTATCAGACCCAGAACGTTTCGGCGTGGTCGAGTTTGATAAAAACAACCGTGCCATATCAATCGAAGAAAAACCCGCAAAGCCAAAATCTAACTTTGCGTCGGTGGGTCTGTATTTTTACCCGTCGGATGTCGTGCAATATGCACGCGATTTGAAACCGTCGGCACGCGGGGAATATGAAATCACAGATTTGAATAACATCTATCTGCGCCAAGGTCGTATGTCGGTCGTCCCAATGCATCGCGGAAATGTTTGGCTGGATGCAGGAACACCAAATTCTTTGATGGATTCGGGAAACTTTGTCCAAATGATAGAGGCACGCCAAGGTATCAAAATTGCGTGTATCGAAGAAATCGCGTTTGCGCGTGGATTTATTGACGCCACCCAAATGGCCCGGTTGATTGATAAAGCACCGCGCGGTCAATATCGAACATATTTGGAACGCGTATTGAACGAAAAACAAAGATAAAAATGCCGCCGTTTTGGCGGCTTTTATTTTAATTAAAGGAGATTACAAAAAATTTGACAAACAATAAATTTCTGCAATAATTTTATTAAGTACAGGCGACAATTTTACCACAGGAGGCAAATATGAACGCCCAACGACAAAATGATTTAAACATCTATTACCACAAAACATCGCGGTTGGAAGACGCGTGGGACGAATTACAAAACCGCCTGGGTATGTTATTGTATCAATCGAAACAAAAACGTGATTTTGTAATGGCGGGACAATTGGCAAAATTATTGGCCGCAATGTACAAAAACAAGCCAACAAAACAATTACTGCGTTCGATTGAACAACGTGTGGAAAAAATAGAAAAACAATTAAATAATGACCTGTCACGCACGCGATAAGTTTTAAGACTCTCCGCAACAATCTGGTGTACATTTTTATTCTGGACAAACAAAAAACTAATATGTATTATTGATTGCAATGCGGGCGTGGTATAATGGCAGCACGAAAGCTTCCCAAGCTTTAGACGAGGGTTCGATTCCCTTCGCCCGCACCAAAAATAGAGCCGACCTTTGTGTCGGTTATATTTTTGGATTTGTGGGGTGGCAAGCCACCCAGACAGAGAATACGAGCGAACAAAAACACAATCGGCGTAAAGCCGGTTTTTATTTTATACCGCAGAATAAAAAACGCTTGATATAAAATATCTGTTTTTGATAAAATTTTCGCAGAGAGATATGAATTTTTTTAGAAATCTGTTTTTTCTGCGTTTTTTGTGCGGCGTGTTTGTTGCGCCGATAATGTTTATGCCGGCGTTTGCCGATGATACAACTGGGGAATCTGATACAGAAACAAACGATCTCCAGGACGAAAATCAGTTATCAATTGAAACCGTCGAAGATGACGGAATGGATGAAATTTTTCAAATA
>JAFSST010000051.1 GCA_017450905.1 Alphaproteobacteria bacterium | reverse complement strand
ATACATACAATAAAAAATCGTCCACATAAACAGCGTGCCAAATTTATAATCAATCAAAAAACAAAACAGTATTGAAAAAAACGTAAAGTAAGACACCGGCCGTATAAACGAACAATAAAAAATCGGAATAATCGCCAAAACACCCGCTGGATTAACCCATGGTGTGGATAAACGCCACAAAATAACAGTAATCAGAAACGGAAATAATATGGTAAAGATTTTGATAAATTTGCGTTTCATTTATATTTACCTTGGGCATTGAATTTTAAAATCATTATACGTGAAAATTCGCCCGGTGATAATACATCTACATCGGTTTCGTTTTTCATCACACCAACATAAATATCGGCCGGTAAAACACCGCTGATATTGCTGGTTACAAGTTTTGCACCGCGTGAGCCTTGGAATTTTGGGTCGCTGAAAAATCCAATGGTCGGTGTGTTCGAACCATTACCCTGTAAAAATCCGAATACATCAGAACCAACAACCCGGACCGCGATATTAATGTTTGAATCAGTCAATGACCGAACACGTGCATATTCGTCCCCAGAATCAATAATAATCCCAACCAATGTGTTATCAAATGAAACGGCAACCATACCCGGTTCTATACCATCCTTTTTGCCACGGTTAACAATAAATGTTCTGTGATGTATTACCGAATTATCGTGAATAACATCCGCAACAATTGAATTAAAACCACTGGTTTTAACAACATCTAATTCGTGTGCCAATCGTTGATTTTCCAACATTGCTATATCACACCCGTTTTGATTCGCCATAACCTGGGCCAAACGTATCCGTAATTCTTCGTTTTCGGATTTCAGGTTAGATATATTATGAAAGTATTTTATAACATTACCACCCGCCCGAAAGGGCCATGTAACAGCATCACCAATACCATGGGCAATTGGTAAAACAATATGTGCCATTCCGTTCATAACCCGATAGTCTGGTTTTGCCACAATCACATATATAAATATAATCGGCAATAACACCGCCACAAATGCAGACTTTATAATGGTGTGCAACCTGGAAGATAGTTTTTTTGGGTTCATATCAAATGCCAGTTTAAACGCAAAAAAATAAAGATTCAATAAAAACTTGATTTTTCATTTATTTCTGGCAAAATAGTGGGGCAAATGGTCCAAAGTGGCAAGGCATTGCCACCAGGATTTAATTAACAAAGAGGTTAAAAATGCCAAAATTAAAAACAAAGTCATACTTGAAAAAGCGTGCAAGAGTAACCGCGACCGGTAAAATCAACGTTCGCAGAAACGCCCACAAAAAACTGTTGCGTAAAAAATCCGCCCGTGCAAATAACGCCGGAACAAAAGCGCAATATCTGAATAAAAACATGGAAGGTCAGGCGAAAATCTTGGCCCCGTATGGTTTGAAATAATGGGGGTGTGAAATGGCAAGAGTTAAACGTGGAACAACCGTTCGTCAAAAACACACTAAAATCTTGGAACGTGCCAAGGGTTATCTTGGTCGCCACAGCAGCACTTATCGTGCCGCACGTGAAAAATCGGAAAAAGCAGGACAATATGCATACCGCGATCGCCGCGTTAAAAAACGTGATTTTCGCAGTTTGTGGATTGTTCGTATCAATGCCGCTGTTCGTCCGTCTGGCATCACATACAGCCAATTTATGAATGGTCTTAAAAAGGCCGGTGTTGAATTGGATCGTAAGGTTTTGGCGGAAATGGCGTATGCAGGCGATAAAAACTTTGCTGCATTGGTTGAAACCGCAAAACGATTTATCAAGGGGTCTAAATAAAACCCTTGGCGGCAAATCGTTTTTTGTTTATGATTAGTGGGCCGTCCTGGGGGACGGCCCATATTTAATAAAAAAGAGTAAAATTATGTTAAAAGATAGTATACAAAACGCAAAATCAATTCCAGAATTGCAAGATTTATATACTGCGACATTTGGTAAAAATGGAACCATGACCGCAAAATTAAAAGAAATGAAAAATCTGGAAATGGATGCACGTGCAGAATTAAATCGTGAAAATTCTGAATTACGTGAATTGTTCAAAAATCGCCAGACTGAATTAGAAAATGCGGCGATGATGGCGGCGTTGGCAAACGAAAAGTTGGATGTATCGTTAAACGCAGAGCCCGAAAATCGCGGAACAATTCATCCCCTGACCCAGGGATTACACGAAATATCGGCGGTGTTGGAATCTTTTGGTTATGTTCGCTATACTGGGCCAGAAATCGAAGACGATTGGCATAATTTTACGGCACTGAATACACCGGAATATCATCCGGCACGTGATATGCAGGATACATTCTTTTTAGCGAACGGTAACGTGTTACGGACACAAACATCGGCAATTCAAATTCGTGCGATGGAAAAACAAGGTGTGCCAATCAAAATGTTCGCGGTTGGTTCCACTTATCGCAAGGAAATGGATGCCACTCACGGACCAATGTTTGGCCAAGTAGAAGGTTTATATATTGATAAAAATGTTACAATGTCAGATTTAATTGGTGATATACGGTCGTTTTTTAAAAAGTTTTTTGGTTTGGATAACGTGGATTTACGTATCAGACCGTCTTATTTCCCATTTACCGACCCCAGCATCGAAGTTGATATGAAATGGAATGGTGAACGTTGGTTGGAAATGATGGGGGCCGGTATGGTGCATCCAAACGTTTTGCGTAATTGTGGAATAGACCCAAATGAATACCAGGGATTTGCTTTTGGTTTCGGTTGGGACCGATTGGTAATGTTGAAATACAATTTGCCTGACTTGCGTGATTTGTATGGCAACGATATCAGATGGTTGAAAAACAGCGGCTTTTAATCTGGGGGTGTTGATATGAAATGGACTTTTGATTGGTTAAACGATTATTTAAAAACAAATTTGAATGCCGAACAAATTGCGGATACATTGACACGCATCGGTTTAGAGGTCGAAGATTTATCCCAACATGTGGCACCAATTGTCGCAAAGATTATCGAATGTCGGCCCCATGAAAACAGCGACCATTTACATGTTTTGATGGTTGATGATGGGTCCGGGAAATTACGCCAGGTTGTTTGTGGTGCACCAAATGCACGCGTTGGTTTGGTTTCGGTGCTGGCTGTGCCGGGGTGTGTTATCCAGGGCCATGAAATCCAAAGTGGTAAACTGCGTGGTGTTGTGTCTGATGGAATGATGTGCAGTGGACGTGAATTGGGTGTAAACGATGACCACAGTGGTATTATCGAATTACCTGAAAACACCAAAATTGGTTCATCAATAATTGATTGTCCGGTGGTTTTTGATGCCGGCATTACACCAAACAGACCGGATTATTTGGCTGTTCGTGGTGTTGCACGTGATTTAGCGGCGGCGGGCGTTGGTGAATTTATCGCACCCAAGGGTTTTGGTGTTTCTGTATCCGGCCAGGCACGTTCAGTGAATGTAAAAACAGATAAATGTCGTGCCTATAAATTGGCCGAGATTCACAATATAAACATTGGCCCCAGTTCTAAAAAAATAGCATCCAGATTGACCGCCATAGGTATCAATCCTAAAAATGCCCCAATCGATGCAACAAACTATATTTGCTATGATATGGGTCAACCTATGCATTGTTTTGATGCAGATGAAATTCATGGTGATATTACCGTTCGTATGGCGACCGATGGGGAATCGTTTACTGATTTATTTGGAAACGAACATAAATTGGTTTCAACTGATATGGTTATTGCCGATGATATGGGGGTGTTAGCCTTGGCCGGGGTTGTCGGCGGCACACGTGGAATGACCAGCGATAAAACAAAAAACATTTTATTGGAAAGTGCGTATTTTGACCCGGTATCTGTTCGTAAATCTGCAAAAAGAATTGGTATGTCAACGGATGCGTCATATCGTTATGAACGTGGTGTTGACCCGACTATTACCGGGCCGGCATTGATGTTTGCAATTGAAATAATTACCGAATCGTGTGGTGGGGATATTGTTGGGTTTACCGCTGTTGGTGATGATTCATCATTGAATCCGGTTATTTCTTACTCTCCGGCGTTATTCGTAAAAAAGACGGGTATCGAAATGCCGGTATCTGAAATGGAACGGGTGTTAAAATCACTTGGTTATACCGGGGATTTTTCCGGCGATACATGGAAAATCAAGGCACCTGATTCGCGTGTTGATGTAAATATACCGGAAACAATAGTGGCTGATTTGATTCGTATTTATGGATACGAAAAAATAGCCCAGGCCGATACCCACACAATGGGTGATGTTACGCATGCGGATGAATTTGATTTGTATATCAAACGTATATTGACCGGACGCGGGTTGAACGAATGTCGTTCTTTTGGTTTTGGTAATTCCAAAACAGAAGAATTATTAAGCGACCGACCGATAATTCGTGTTGCAAACCCAATTATCGCCGATTTTGATACCGCACGTAATTCATTGTTGGGGATATTGTTAACCGCTGTATTAGAAAACGAGAAACGTGGATATTCTGATTTGAATTTGTTTGAAATTGGAACCGTGTTCGATGGCGATATGCCGGGTGAACAACATACCCAGATTTGTATCGTTCGCACGGGCGTAACTTCGCCGCGGCATTGGCAGAAACGTAATCGCGATATTGACATTTACGATGTCAAGGCTGATGTTGTTTCATTACTGGGCGGGCAAAACTTTACTGTTGAAACAGAAAACGCACCAAAATGGGCACACCCGTTCAGATACGGTGCAATTATGCAGGGCAAAAAGAAATTGGCTGAATTTGGTGAATTGCATCCATCAATTGCGAAACAATTAAAAATCAAAACAAATGTTGTTGTTGCAATTGTCGATGATATTGATGTTTTGCCAAAGCCAGTTGCAAAACGCAAAGTTGTAAAATTTGGTGATTTTCAACCGATTACGCGTGATTTTGCGTTTATTGTGCCAAATGATTTTATGGCGGAAAAATTGACCGGTGTTGCACGCAGTGTGTCGCCGTTAATATCTGATGTGGTCGTGTTTGATTCGTTTGAAATGGCGGACGGAAATCGTTCAATTGCGTTTACCATAACGATAACACCGACCGAGAAAATGACGGATGCGGATTTAACAAAACTGCATGGCGATGTCATAGCGGCGGTTGAAAAGAAATGCCCCGCAAAGATTCGCGACAAATAAACAAACCACCCAAACGGGTGGTTTTTTAGGGTTAGTAACTGCTTATTATCAAAAAATTATAACAGGTAAAAAAAGACCAAGTGTTTATCAATTGATAATGTTCATAGATATCACACACATCCCACTGGCGAATATCTAGGGTTTCTTGTTATACTCACAAAATTTTGCGATTGGGCAATCGTTGCATTTTGGTCGCAGTGCCGTGCAAGTATATCGTCCGAACAAAACCATTACGTGATTTGTGATTGAATGATATTTTTTTGGAATAACTCTTAATAATTCTGATTCGACTTTTTCGGGTGTGTTGGCCTTATCGTCAACCCATCCGTATCGGTGCGACAGACGGAAAACATGTGTATCAACGCCGATATTTGGTGCGTTCCATAAAACATTCATAATGACGTTCGCGGTTTTTTGCCCAATACCCGGTAATTTCATCAATTCTTCGCGATTATGATATTTTTTTGGAAAGACGAAATTATCACCATCAGAATTTATTCCCGCCAGTTTTTCGGACAACGCGATAATGTTTTTTGCCTTGTTGTTAAAGAAAGAAATAACCCGAATATGTTTTTTAAGTCCATCTAATCCCAGTTCCAGCATTTTTTGTGGTGTTGGGGCAATACGAAAAAGTTCGGGGGTAACCTGGTTAACCTTTTTATCGGTTGCCTGGGCTGATAAAATTACCGCGACCGCAAAATTAAATTCATTCGTGCTGAATAATTCCGAACGAATTTCCATATTTAAATTTTGCGGGACAACAGTAAAAAATTTGTTTGGCGTTATCATTGAATTTTGTTTGCGAAGTCATCACAAATTTCCCGACATATTGCATCGCAATCATTTTCACTGTGTGTCGGTAAACGGTTAAAATCTTGAACAATTGTTTTTGAATAGTTGTGAACAATGTCATCGTTTACCCGAATATGACAATTACATTCAATTTTGTTTTGGGCAACATATTCCATTTTTCCATTGGAATTTATAACGCCGTTCGCCACAGATTTTGAATTGCAATCCCGATTGATTTCCATATTTTGTGGTTTTGCGGCATATTTTTCATTCGTAACGATAACATTGTCCGGCACAGCATCGGCATCAGTATTTGCGTTTTCTGTGATAATTACGTGGGTGTCGGCCACATAAGGCTGTTGGGAAAATTGTATTCCCAACAGGTTACAGAACGCGAAAACTATGACAACTAACATACCCAGGTTTGTAAAGAATTTATTCATGTTTAAGCCTTTTGTATTGAAATGCCAAGATTATAACCTTCAATTTCGGTAAAATGTTCGCCTTCGCCTGGGGACATCTCCAAAATCAAGGCATCCGACATTATTCGTTTTTTATGTTGGTCTATTGCACTGGCCAGCCCTAAATCCGCCATATAGGTAAGATTTATGCGGTCGGATACATCCAGCCCAAGTGTTTTACGGGTGTCTTGGATAAAACGCAGGGCATCGTTTGCCAAACCTTCGGCGATAAGTTCCGAATTTATTTCGGTGTCCAAAATCACAACCGCGGTATTATCAGGCAACGCCGTGCCAGTAATTCCCGGTTTGATTGTCAACCTGTTTTCAAATTCATCCGGGTTCAGCGTGTATTCGCCAACAACCAATTTATCGCCGTCCAGTGTGTATTCGCCACGTTTGATCGCCGGGATAATATCACGCAGCCCGCCACCCAAACGTGCACCAATTTTTGGTGTGATTAAATATATAAATTCATCTGCAACCGTATTGGTGTTTTCAACCCAATTTACCGATTTGACATTTAATTCATCACGAATGATGCTGGTGTATTCGGTAAGTGGTTTGCCCCCAGCCACCGTCATTTTTGCCAAAGGCAGGCGGTTACGCAATTTATATTGTTCACGCAGTTGTTTGCCACTGGATACGATTTCCTGGACACGCCGCATATCAAATACGATATTCATATCCATTTTTTGTGCAACTGGAAACGATTCCAGATGAACAGATTCGGCCCCAGTTAAATTTTTGAAAATGTATTCCGATATAAATGGTGCAAATGGTGCCATGACCTTGCACAGTGTTACAAGGACGGTGTATAACGTATCAAACGCATCCGTATCTTCGTCCCAGAATCTTGCACGTGAACGGCGGATATACCAATTGTTTAATATATCCAGGAAACGAACAAATTCTTTGACGGCGATGTCTGGTTTATATTCAGACAAAGATTTTTCAACAACATCAATCAAAACATTTGTTTCGGCCAAAATGTATTTATCCAATGCATTTCGTCCGGAATCAAAAGATTTTTCATGTGCCGTGATATTGCCCGCATTCGCATACAATGTAAAGAAGTGATACGCGTTCCACAACGGTGTTAATATCGTTTTAATTGTTTCGTTGAATACCTTGCCCTCTTTGTCCACAGGGACCGGTTCGGCCTTCATAAAATTACTGCCCTGGATAAACAGGCGGACGGCATCAGCACCATATTTTTCCAATTGTTCTGATGGGTCCGAATAATTTTTTAACGATTTTGAAAACTTTTTCTTGTTTTCATCAACAATCATTCCGTTCACAGAAACCGTTTTAAACGCCGGTTTATCAAACAGTGCGACCGCTATAATCATCAAAGTATAAAACCATCCGCGTGTTTGATCCTGGCCTTCGATAATATAATTTGCCGGGAACGTTTTTTCGAACAAATCCTTGTTTTCGAACGGATAGTGTAACGATGCAAATGGCATAGAACCCGATTCAAACCAACAATCCAAAACGTCCGGTATACGTTTCCATCCGTCTTTTTCCAATGCGTCCAATGTTGGGCGATGCAAATCATTTATACGGACACCGAAAAATTCTTCCATTTCGGCAATAGAACCAAAGATTTTATATTCGCCGTTCTTTTCCCAAATTGGTAATGGCACGCCCCAGAAACGATTACGTGAAATACCCCATGGACGTGCATTTTCAATCCAAGACATAAAACGATTGCCCGCCGATGTCCACGTTGTTTCGTTTTTGGTTATTTCAATCAAACGTTCACGGATTTTTGGAACGTCAATATACCATGCATCGGTTGCACGATAAATCAGTTTTTCTTTACTGCGTGGTCCAAACGGATAACTGTGCCGATGCTGGTCTTTTTTAACCAAACGACCATTTGCCTTTAACCAATCCATAATTTTTGGATTTGCGACAAATATATTTTCGCCCGCCCAATCCGTAACGGTTGAATCAAAGTTGCCATAGTCATCAACATTCAAAATGACCGGGAACATTGGGTCAATGTTTTTTGCCGCAAAATAGTCTTCTTCGCCGTATGCCGGTGCAATATGGACGATACCGGTTCCATCACCATCAGAAACGTAATCGGCGGAAATTACCGTATACAAACCATGTCCATCTGCCGCTATGTCGGAATAATACGGGAAAATAGGTGTGTAATGCATACCAACTAAATCGGCACCGGTGCATTCACCAACCTTTTCTGAATTTGCGAAAATCTTGTCGTATGCCGATACGCGTGATTCCGCCAAGACATATACATGTCCATCATCGTGCCGCATTTTCACATACTTCATTGTCGGATTGACCGCCAATGCGGAATTTGCCGGCAATGTCCATGGTGTTGTTGTCCATGCGATTGCACGTTCACCGTTTTCCAGTTCAAACCAAACGGTAACAGTATCGTCAACAACATCTTGGTATTCGGATGATGCCTCGGAATTTGATAAAACCGTTCCCAATTTCCAATCATACGGATTTACTTTGAAATCTTTATACAGCAATCCCTTGGTATGCATTTGTTTCAATGCCCAAATCACAGATTCCATATAATTTTTATCCATGGTGCGATAACCATATTCATCACCACCATCAACCCAACGACCAACACGTTCGATAAAACGCAGCCATTCATTAGAATAAGTCATAACATCGGTATGACACATATCGCAAAACGCCGCGATACCATCGGTTGAAACGATTGCTTTGGCGGTCCGCCCCTGCTTTTTTTCAACCGAAGCCTCGGCCGGCAGACCATGGCAATCCCACCCCAAGGCACGTTCTACGTATTCGCCGTGCATGGTGTGAAAACGCGAAACCATATCCTTGATAGCGGATACCCCCAAATGTCCCCAGTGGGGCAAACCATTTGCAAACGGTGGCCCGTCATAAAAAGTAAAAGGGTGTCCCAGTTTTGTTTTATTTAACGATTTGTGAAACGTGTCGTTTTCACGCCAAAACTTTAATATCTCGCGTTCCAGTGCGGTAAAATCAGCCTTTGGTTCGGTTTTTGGATATGCCATTTTATTCCCCGTTGTTGTTATTATAAAAAAATGGGCGTTTGCACGCCCCAGCACCAACGCCAAAGCGCAGCACCATTTTATCTTATAATAATTATGTTTTTTGTATTCATCGAAATCGAGTATATTATAATTATTATACGATTTCCAGTATTTTTTTGCGTTAATATAAAAACTATTGACAAAATAAAACCTGTGGATAAAATAGTCGGCAGTTTTTTATGGGGGACTAGATGAAAACAGAGCAAGAATTAATGAAACAAAATGTTTTGCACAGTCGTTTAGCATTTGTTGGTGGTGTTTTGGCCGCACCAGTTATGGCATTTTTTGCACCTATATTGGTTGCGATGGAAATTGAAAATAATAATTTAAGATTGATTGGCTATTCGCCTTCGGCCAGGGAAGTAAACGCCGAATATCGTAAAAGATTGGCGATTTTTTTCAAAGAATATGTTATAAAATTGCCATCGCATACATATAACAGGGTATTCAATAACGGAATGGCAAAAATTCAAGATTTGCACAAGAAAAACGAATTGGAAATAACAAAAAATTTTCAAGATACCGTAAATTCTATTATGGAATCTGATTTTGCCGATATGTATGTGAAACTGTTATCTGCCAAGAAAATAGATTTACAATACTTTGAAAAAACCGAACATCAACCGGCAACATTGGAAAAATGTATTTTTGATGAATATCATATTGCTTTCAGTGGAATTGGCACCGAATGGTGTGGTGGTATTCATGGCAACACGTATGTATCCAAAAATGATAATAATGGCGGATACAAACATATTGCCGCATTGAATGACGACCAATCAAAATGTGTTTATGATGCCGCCGAATGGCGTTATAAACAACTGAAACTGGGTGAAATTATCGGTTCAATTAAACGTTAAAATGAATCAAAAAAACCGGCATTTGCCGGTCTTTTTGATGTTTTTTAGTTTCGTTCTTTGTATCGGGCCAAAATCTTTTTTTGGGTTTTGCTCAGTTCGTGTTTTGCCTTTATTGTTTTTGTGGTTTTTGATGTTGGTTTAACCGCATATTCTGATTCAATTTCGGCAATTTCGTTTGCAATAACCACACCCGAAACATTGTCGCCCTGCTCTATGCGTTTGGCGGCATTTTTTAAACGTTTTTTGGTTTGTTCTTTTTTATACGTATCCTGGCTTTTTTGATACGGGTCATAAACATAAGTTTTTATGCCAAAAGTATCACGTATTTGTTGTTTGATACGTGGGTCATTGGAATATGTTGCCAAAGATGCAGCAAATCGTGTTAATTCTTGGGATTCCTGGATATTAAACTTATTAAAGTTTGTTTTCAAGATATCAAAATACATTTTGATTATATCTTGGTTTGTCATAATAACACGCCCATACATGGTTCTGTTATCAAGTTTTGACACAAACACACCAAGTGCCGTTGCATCATTACCAAAATCCTTGATGCGTTCGCCAATAACATACGCATCGCGGTGATATTGCCAGGCAAATTGGGCGTGTTTATTTAATATCTCGTCATTGGGCATATTTTCTATCTGCTGTTTTTCTTTGTCTGAAAAAAAGATTTCGGCATTACCTGTTTGTTTAAAGTATTTATATTGTAATGCATCACGTAATAAATCAACCGCTGCACGGGCAACAGCCTCGGTTGGTTTTATCACTCTGTCGGGGTGTGGACGAACAGATTCGCTTTTTTTATAAATTGCATTCTCAAAACTATTAATTTCATCAAGATTACCATAAATATCAAAATCAATTTTTTCTAAAACAGATAAAAGTTCTTCTTTGTTTTTTTCATCCAATTTGTTAAAGCAATCAATGATAACTTCACGGTCTTCCTTGGAAATCGCACCGCCTTTGACGAAATCCATCATTTTATCAACGGGTTTTTGTTTTTGAATCGACAAAATATCTTTGATAGCCCCCTTTGTGGCCCCCCGAAGTCTTGGGATGATATTTTGGACAAGATAATGTTGGTCCAAAATATGATATTGCTTGTATTGGTCACCAAATAATTTTTCAACTTTTTTATCAAAATCGTGGGTTTGCGTTTCGCTTAACAATTCATCAATTTCGGCATTTGCTTCTTTTGGTGACATATTTTTTTCAAAAGACACACTTTTTACCAATGCATTGATTTCCTTGGCAAACAAGTTTTCGATGTTTTTTTGTGAAAGTTTTTTGACAACTTTGTCCCCGGAAAAAACATCACTTGTCAAATTCAGCAATTTGCTTGCTTCATCACTAATAACAAATTGTTCGGGCGAGTTTGATTGGGTGTATGCCATGACACCAACAAAGAATTGTGGAGCCAGCAAGCCGTGTCTTGTTGATTCGTTAAGAATCAGCGAATATCTAATATCCATAAAAATCTCCTTTTAATGATACCAACATTATACCATAAAAAGGGGGTGAAAAAAATAAAAATGGTGCCGGTGATAAGACTCGAACTTACGACCCCCTCATTACGAATGAGATGCTCTACCAACTTAGCTACACGGGCACTGTGGAAAACAGTTTACCCGACAATGAATTTGTTTTCAAGTGTTTTGATGTTTATTTTAT
>JAFSST010000050.1 GCA_017450905.1 Alphaproteobacteria bacterium | reverse complement strand
GTCGTATTAACAGTGTCGTTTATTCAATATATTCACAACCCTCCAACCAAGTGGAGTGTCAAATACGAGAGGTTTTCTAGACCCCGCACCGGGTGTCGCCCAATGCAAAAATACTATAATGGATAAAACAAAATCTTGCAAACAAAAAATGGGGACATTCGCCCCCACAACCCACTAATCAAAATCCAAACCTTTTAATTTTTCGGCACGTGGGGTAATTTTGGATAACGATGTTTGCAACTGTTCTACGTCTGTTTGTGCCATATTGAAATGCTGTTGGACGCGTGCCGTGCGTTCCGACATACGTGCCAAGTCAGTCAATAACATATCCAATTCCTTTTTGATTTGACCGGCAACGCGTTTGATTTTTATGTCCGACAATACCGCACGTATGGTGTTAAGGGTTGCCCACAATGTTGCCGGCGATACAATAAACACCTTCTTTTTGGCGGCATATTCAACCGTATTCGGAAAATCCCGATGTAATGTTTCGAATATAGATTCCGATGCAATAAACATCATGGCACTTTCGGCTGTTTTGCCGGGAATAATGTATTTTTCGGCAATCGCATCGATGTGTTTACGGACATCCAATTCAAACTGTTTGTGATACAATCCTGTATCATCGCCGTCAATCATACGGTTATAAGATTCCAATGGAAATTTGCTGTCAATAATCATGTCGCCCGGCGGATATGGCAGACGTATTATACAATCAGGCCGAACGCCTGTTTCCAACACGCATTGAAACGCATAGGATTCCGGTGGCATAATGTCCACGACCAAATCTTCCAATTGTCTTTCGCCAAATGTGCCGCGTGCCTGTTTATTCCCCATAAGGATGTTTTTAAAGTTCGCTATATCGGCACTGATATTCTTTAATTCGTTTGCGTTTTGTGCCAATGCCCCCAATCTTTCCGCCAATCGTTCACGCAGACGGGTATTGTCTTCACGCAGGGGGGACATATCAACCGATGCCGGTCGCATCAACAGCACGAACAGCATAATTATCACAATCCCCATCATCACAATCAAAATATAAGTTGTCATTTCCAATTCCTTTGCTATATTTATTATAAAAGGATTTATAAATGTTGCAAATGAAACTTTGTGGCGATTTAGTATTACGTGAAAAATGCGTTCCTGTGGACGATATTTCGGCCGATATTTTATCGGCAATGGATGAAATGGTCCGTATGATGACGGAACAAAATGGGGTTGGGCTTGCCGCACCCCAGGTTGGTATTACGAAACGCTTTTTGGTTATGATGAATCCGGATACCGGTGAAGTTTTTAAAATGATAAATCCAAAAATTATTTCCCGCAGCGATGAAACTGTCGTTATGGAAGAGGGCTGTTTATCGGTTCTGGGGGGGGATAATTTGCCGGTGTTCGCAAATGTTTCGCGTCCTGAATCGGTTGTGGTTGAATGGACAAACGAGCGTGGTGAACGTATGGGTGCGGAAATGTCTGGGTTGCCGGCCCGCATTGTGCAACACGAAACAGACCATTTGGACGGTATTTTATTTATCGACTATTTATCATCGGTAAAACGTGAAATGGTTATGCGTAAGGTAAGGCGGCATAAATGAATGTTGTATTAATGGGGACACCGGAATTTGTCGTCCCGATTTTTGAATCTGTATCAGCCAAGCATAATGTCATGGCGGTGTTCACACGTGGACCAAAACCGGTTGGGCGAAAACACATTATGACAAAATCCCCGGTTCACGTTTGGGCCGAATCACACGGTTTCCCGGTGTTTCATAAAACCAGTGATTATAATTTTTCGCCTGATATGGTAATCGTTGTGGCATACGGGGCGATATTACGTGAAAATGTTTTAAATTCCGCACCTTGTATAAACCTGCACCCCAGTTTGTTGCCGTGTTATCGTGGGCCTTCGCCGATTAAAACGGCAATTATAAATGGCGACAGTGAAAGTGGCGTTTGTTTGATGCAGGTTGCACCTGAATTGGATGCGGGTGATGTTTATATGTGTCGTAAATTTGAAATCGGAATTGATGATACCAATGCCGATATTGAATCACGTGTTTCTAAAATTGGTGCCGAAATGTTGGATGATTATATGTCGAATATGGATTTATATCCGCCAATCCCCCAGCGTGGAAATCCAACGTATACACGTAAATTTGTTGGCACAGATGAAATCATAAATTGGTCAAATTCGGCACTACAAATTCATAACCAAATTCGTGCGTTGGGTGCGGGGCGGACCAAAATAAACGGCATAGATGTTAAAATTTTGGCTACTAAATTAAATGGCGATAAATTGGAAATTGTTAAGATTCAACCGGCGGGTAAAAATCCAATGGATTGGAAAAGTTTTATAAATGGTTTGCATAACAACCAAATAGAATTTGGAAGATAAAAGTATGACAAGATATAAAATTACTTTGGAATACGATGGGACAAATTTAATTGGGTGGCAGGAAAACATCCAGGGGCCGTCTGTGCAATCCGTGGTCAAGGATGCGATTGAAAAGTTTTGTGGCGTGCGTCCCGATGTTGTTGGGGCGGGGCGGACCGATGCCGGTGTTCATGCGATTGCGATGACGGCACATTTTGATTTGGAACGCGATTTTGATGCGGATACGGTTATGCGGGCGGTAAATTTTTATTTGATAAACCAGCCTGTTGTAATTTTGTCTTGTGTTGTGGTTCCTGATGATTTTCACGCACGTTTTTCGTGTGTTGCACGGCATTATAAGTATGTTGTTTTGAATCGTTCTGCGGCCCCGGTTTTAAATAAAAATCGTGTGTGGTGGGTGCCAAAAAAACTGGATGTTTCTAAAATGCAAAATGCATCACAAAAGTTAATCGGCCGCCACGATTTTACCAGTTTTCGTGCATCAGCCTGCCAGGCCAAAAGCCCTGTTAAAACATTGGACCGGTGCGAAATCAAAACCGATGGTGATTTTATAATTTTTGAATTTTCTGCACGTTCATTTTTGCATCACCAGGTCAGAAATATGGTCGGAACGTTGGTTGAAATTGGTTCAGGACACGATTATGATATGGATGAAGTTTTTGCCGCGTGTAATCGCAGTGCCGCCGGTGCAACCGCACCGTCCCAGGGATTATATTTTGTCAGTGCTGATTATGCCACAATCGATTAGCGGTCGTGTGTTTCATTTTTCCTGATTCATATATAACACCACCACCAGAAATAATTTTGTTGGAACAACGTGTCGTTTTTATATCAAAATAGGATGCGATGTATTTTATGTTTGGGTCATTACACCATGCGTTGATGTTTTTCTGTAACGGGACAAATCGTTGAGTGTAAACCAATGTCCATTCAGGTGTTTTGATTATGTTTATGCCGTGCTGTTTATCCATACGGCGGTTAGGGGTATCAACAGGTTCGGCATTTGATTTTTTCCATGTGTCAAAAGCAAAATAATTACCACTGTCCTTGGATTTATTAAAATACAATTTGTCGTTTTTAACCCAGCCAATCAAATTATGGTCGTGCGTTATGTAAAAAATTGGTTTCGGCGACACCAGATACACCATCATCCCCGTTGCACACAATATCGTCCCTGAAACTGTATTCAAATGACGTAAAACAGCATTTTTTATGGTGTCATCGTTTTTTATAAACATTATGCAGCCAAAACCAATTATTATCAAAATAATGGCGATGTTCGGGATGTTGCCTGTATCAATGTTCGCATACGGCAGATTTGTTATATGTGTCGCCATATTGAAAATAAAATCATACGTTTTATGTGCTAGTTCCAACGGGCCGCTTAATCCAACCAATGCGGTAATTGTTCCGATAATAACCATTGGCATAATGATAAAAGAAAACAGCGGTAAAAATACCAGGTTCCCAATCAATCCATATATCGGAACAGAATTAAAATGGGCAATAACAAAAGGTGCGGTGAATAATGTGGCGGTTAATGCGGTTAAAAATGCCGCATAAATGTATTTTAATATCTTGTTGTGTGGTAATTGTGGTTTTAATACCGTCCACAACCAAACCAATCCGAATATCGCCGCGAAAGACAATTGAAATCCGGCCGTCATAACATAATGTGGATTTATTAAAACCATTCCCAAAAACGCAACGCACGCGGTTCGCAGTGATATAACGTTTCGTCCAAATATAAACGCAATCATAACCAATGTTGTCATTGTAAACGCCCGTAATGTTGCGACCCCACCACCAGATAATGCCACGTAACCAACCAGTCCAATCCACGCACAAATGATTGCCGGTATTCGTGCAGGAACACGTTTGGTTATTTTTGGAATACATCTGAAAATCAAATAAAAAATCGCAAACAACCATCCTGATAACAGCCCGATATGATATCCGCTGATTGACCAAATGTGTGCCACACCATTTTGCATCCATTTGGTGCGTTGCCATGTTGGTAATGTTTTCTGATAGCCCAAAATCAATGCATCGGTTAAAAAAGAATTGGATGTTTTATGAATTTTCCAACGCAGATTGTTTATGCCGCCTGATGCCGTCTTGTCAATGATTTTTGGCGAATTTATGTAGCCTGTTGCGGTTATGTTATTAAAATATGCCCATCGGGCAAAATCGAAATTTTCGGGCATATATGCCGGTGATGGTTTGAATAATCCGCCATTACCAGAAATTTTATCACCAACATTTATATCAATATCGTTTTGTGTCGATACACGGACATTTCCAAAATTATCGGTGTTTATAAAAATTCTTAATTTATCATCAGTCTGTTCCAACGCCGATACCGTCCCAGTGATTTCAATGTTGTGCAAATCGTGTGAAATTTGATATGTATTTTTTATATGGGAATAAATTCCGGCATATCCAAAACCAAACAAGACACACGATAAAAACACAACAAATATATTTTTTCGTAACGTAATAAACCCAAGAAAACCAATCAATAATAATAAAATCAGAACCCAGATATTCGGTTCATAATTAAATGCAAAATACCACGCCATACCAATTGCAATTATAATTGGCGACCACAAGAAAAGATTCTGTTTTTGCTGTTTTATCCAGTTTCGCAAAATTATTTTCCAAATATAAAATTGTTGTTTTTTGACAGTTCTATGATTGCATCCATATCGTCATCAGGTGATGTATGTTGGCGTATTGTTTTGCCACATATTTCACACCGGTGGATAATTACAAATCTGTCGCCATCGGGTTCAATTGATATTGGACGCATCATCCCACCGCATTTTGCGGCACGGTCCCCCGGGTTTTCATCAACGTGTTTCGACCACAGACATTTCGGACAATGGTTTGTATATCCGTTACCAAAAACCGCTGCACCACAATGGGTGCAGGTAAAATTTTCAACGGTTTTTGTAAATTTTTTCATTTGCCTATAACCCCAATGCGTTTCGATACATTTGGGTTAATTCATCTGTTTCGTCCAGTTCGTCCGGATCCATTTTACGCAAACGTATCTTTTGGCGACTATATTTTGGGTCGAATCCGGCGGATTTTGCCTCGCTGTAAATTTCTGTGACATCTGCGGCGATGGCGGCGGCATCTTCGTTTAATTTTTCGATTCTTTCGATAATGCTAAGCAATTGTTGATTATCAATTGCACCGTGGTTTGCGTTTTTCATATTTCTTTTCCCCTTGTTTATGTCTGCTTTTTATGATATACAATAAATCGTAAAAATCAACAAAAACTCAAAAGAGAATGTAAAAAAATGGACAGATTTACCAAAATAGTCGCATCAATAGGTCCCAGTTGCGAAACCGCAGATGTTTTGCGAAAAATGATACAGACCGGTGTTAACGTGTGTCGCTTGAATTTCAGTCATGATACCGGCGAAACCCAGGGGCATAAAATCGATTTAATTCGAAAAATATCGGCTGATTTGAAAAAGCCTGTGGCAATTATGATTGATTTACAGGGACCAAAACACCGCATAGGTAATTTTTTAACCGAAGAAAAATATCCGCTGGTGCCTGGCCAGGTTTTTACATTTGATTCAAATCCGGCCCCTGGAAATTCTAAACGTGTGAATCTGCCGGATACAGATGTTTTGAAATCATTGAAACCGGGCGAACGCATATTGTTAAACGATGGTAAAATTGAAATGCAGGTTTTGTCCGCAACCCCGTCCCAGGTCCAGGCAACCGTTATTCGTGGAACCGAAATATGGTCGCGGCGTGGTTTCAATTTACCTGATACCGATGTCGAAACGTCTGTTTTGACCGACAAGGACAAGGCGGATTTGGAATACGCATTGACTAAACGACCTGATTGGGTTGCAATATCTTTTGTTCAACGCCCCGAAGATATTGCCGAAGTGCGTGATTTTATTACCCAGCGTGTTTCGTATCCGGTTAAAATTATGGCGAAAATAGAACGCAGAAATGCGGTCGAACGGTTAAACGAAATTGCATCTGCGGCCGATGGAATTATGATTGCACGTGGTGATTTGGCCGTGGAATTACCTTTTGAACAAGTGCCTGCGATTTCGCGTCATATTATTCGTGAATGTCGAAAATTGAACAGACCTGTGATAATGGCAACGCAAATGTTGGCAACAATGGTAAACAGTGAATTTCCAACGCGTGCAGAAATCAGCGATGTCGCAAATACATGTTATTTGCGGGCTGATGCCGCCATGACATCCGAAGAAACGACTATTGGTTCAAATCCGATTAATGTTATTGAAACAATGAATAAAATTTTGACTTATTCGGATGATGATGCGGTTGCAAATCCGTATGATTGGTTACGTGTTGAAAATGTGCCGGAAAACGATTGGTCCAGGTCTGTTGCATCAATGGCGTTTCTAAACAAGGCGGCGGCAATTATCGTGTTTGCTCGTGATACAAATACCGCGACACAAATTTCGTGCAGACGTTCGGATATACCGATTATTGCCGTGTGTGATGATATGATGATTGCGAATCAATTATGTTTGTCGCGTGGTGTCATTCCAATGTATGAACCCGACCTGTTTGGGCCGCGTGATGCATTTAATTCCGCACGTTTGGCCGGTATAATGTCGGGTAATTTGGTTATTGTTGATGAAGATAAAATCAGTCTGAGGAAATTGGATTAATTTAACTTCATTGGTGGGAAACAATCGCCACCATCTGTTGGACAACAATTAAACCCTTCTTCGCCCATATCCGTATATGATTCACCCGGGCAGCATCCGTGTTCGTCTGGTTTTGCATTGTTTTTGCACATTTCGATATAATCACCACTGGTTTTTGATACGTATGCCTTGGTCGTTATCAATGCAGTTATAAAAGATGTTACAATCGCGATAACAAAACAAATAGTGATAATTTTGTATTCTTTCTTCATTTTTATGCCCTTTGGTTATTCTGATATTTCTGTGGAATCGATATAGTTACGCGTAACCGTTTCCAATTTTACCGGTTCATAATCTTCGGCGGTAATTGTTGTATCGGTCGTGTCTTCGGGTAAAACGGTAACGGTCGGCAATTGTGTCGTTTGTTGCGACAGGGTGTAATTTGCACCGTATGTTTTGGAACGGTATTTTTTTGCCAATCTGTCGGGCAGATTGATATATTTATTCGGATTTATTCCGCGAGTATTCAACGCCATACTTTCGGCCGGCGAGACATAATTTGTATTCAAATTATATATCGGCGAAATAAATGTTTCTGATGGTTTGTTTACGGTTGTTTTTGTGCCATCGCCATTTAATCTGACCATACGTAAGGCACGTTCGTTTGAACCATTTGGACGCAATCTGAACAAGCCGTTTATTCCGATATATCCACTTTGGTTTAACAAATGTTCTGACAAGTCGTTTTTAGAATATATCGCATCAATTGCCAACATTGTTGTGTCATATCCAATTGCCGCCATGTGCGATGCATCCATCCCAGTTGCGTTTTTATACGTGTTTGAAAATTTTTCCGGAATATCCGGTAATGTTGCAAATTCGGCACCAATCATTGTTATGTCTGATTCAATGTTGTCGCCTTCCCATAATGATGTCCCATAGAATTTTGCATCACGAACACCAACATCAAAATATCGCAAGAACGAAGCCAAGGATTTTGTATCATGTCCATTCCCCAGGAACAGAATCGAATCATACGGCAATTCGCCCAACGTGTCGCGTTTTTTGATATGTTCCAGTTGATTTGCAATTGAAACGCGTTCAGTCCCAGAAAGTTCTTCGTGATTAAGTATGTCTGATAAAATTTCTTTGGCACGGGTGTTTGCCGCACTGCGTGCCGTGAACATGGATGCCGCCATTGTTGCCGTTCGCATGGATTCACTGTTGCCTTCGTTGTAAAAGAATACGCCGGTATTTTCCAAATTATATGTTCCGGTTATGCTTTTTGCGATGCCGGCCATAATATGTCCGGATGAAGTATCCGGGGCCAGGATTATAAATTTTTCCGCACCGTTTCGTTTCATTTGGGCGATTGTTGATTCAACAGTATTAGTTGGCATTAACGATACACTCATAACCCCATCGCCAACCGCCGTTATGTCGGATGTGAACGATAAAACCGGTAAAGAATACGGCTTCATTTCGCGTATAATGCGTGCATTGTTGGCAAACATTGGTCCAATAACAACATCAGGATTTGTTTCCAACGCCCGTGAAATCGTTTCGGTTATATTGCCGGTCCCGGTATCAAAAAAGTTTATTTGTAACCCGTTTGGGGCGTATTCCATTGCCGCCATCTCAATCGCCGGACGCACAGATTTACCAATAACCGCATTCGGTCCAGATACCGGTAACAAAACCGCAATTTTGTGATTTTCATCCATTGTTCCGTACATATCTGCGGAATATGAACCATATTGTAACATCGCTGGTGTCGATACCGTTCCCTGGTCCGATGCCGAATACCATCTGTTTCCGGTGCCGGCACATCCGGCCAATAACGCACAGAAACATACAAATCCAAAAAGTTTATTTATAATATACATTGAAAAATCCATTTTATTTTGTATCATTCTACTACAAAGGATTAATAAATGCAAACAGGGCTTTATATTGTTGGAACACCTATTGGAAATCTGGGGGATATTGGCCCCAGGGCGATTGAAGTTTTGAAAAATGTTGACCTGGTCGCGGCCGAAGATACACGTGTTTTTGGAAAAATCGCCGCCAAATTCGATATAAAAACAAAACGCGTATCGTGCCATGAACACAATGAACGCGAAGTTATTGATGGCTTGATTGAAAAAATTCGTTCTGGGGCATCAATTGCGGTTGTGACCGATGCGGGGATGCCTGGAATCAGCGATCCGGGTTTTCGAATAGTTCGGGCGGCACGTATGGCCGGCGTTCCGGTGTTTGTTGTTCCGGGACCAACGGCGGTAATATCCGCATTGGTGTTAAGTGGTTTCCCAACCGACAGATTTACGTTTTGTGGTTTTTTTGATGAAAAAAAATTACGCGATGATAATAAAATCCGCCATACAATTATATATTACGAGAGTCCAAATCGTATAAAATCTACGATTGCGGCGTTGGCACGTGTTATGCCTGAACGTCAAATTGCGATTGTTCGTGAAATAACCAAAATTCACGAAGAAACAATTATCGGGTATCCGGCTGATTTGGTGAATATGGAATCCCCAAAGGGTGAAATCGTTTTGGTTGTTGCACCGGCACCGGAACATAAAATGTCTGATGCTGAAATTAGTGAGATTGTCAATGATGTTGTTGCATCGTCAACCAAGGGTGCGGCGGCATCTTTGGCCCAACGTGCCAGAATATCAAAAAAGGAAGCATACAGGCGGCTGTTGAACAAGGGTGAAAACAAATGATAAAATTTGTTGGTGGTTTTGAAAATGTTCGTGATTTACCAAAAACGCAATTCCCGGAATTTGCTTTCGCGGGCCGCAGTAATGTCGGAAAATCATCATTGATAAATGCAATTGTCGGTGAAAAAATTGCCCGAACATCAAACACACCTGGACGAACACAAACGTTGAATCTGTTCAATGTCGGGGACAGAATAATGATTGTTGATTTACCCGGATATGGTTATGCCCGGACATCCAAAGAAAACGCTGAACGTTGGTTGGTCCGATTCCAGGAATATATTACAAGCCGGCGGCAATTAAAACGTTTATTTATATTGATTGATTCGCGAATTGGTCCACGTGATTCTGATTTAGAATTAATGGATTTCTGTGATGCCAATGGGATATCGTATCAAATTATTTATACCAAAAAAGATAAACGTGTTCGTGATACGGACCAGGTTAATATAAACCCTGATTCTCATCCGGCGATGTTCACAGAAATTTTGGAAACATCGGCCGAAAAAAAGACGGGATTGGATGCGGTAAGGATGACAATTGGAATCAAATAAAAACATTTTTTGTGTTTCTAATCCGGCAAAAATAATGGACGGATTATGGCGTATAATGTGTGATTCCGGGATTGATTTGTCGGATATGTTGATTTTTCTGCCCAGTCGCCGTGCAGTTCGCAGTGTTGAAAAAATGATTGTTGAACGTTCGGGACACGCGGTTTTGTTGCCTCGTTTGGTTGCACTGGGCGAAGGTTTCAATCAAGATGTTGATGATGTGGATGTTGGTGCGGTGTCGACATTGGAACGTGTTGTTGCGATGGCGTATTTGTTGTCTGGTTTGTCCAGTGTTCGAACATTATCTGCGGCGTTGCCGGTTGCCCGTTCGTTGGTTACGATGCAAGATTATTTGGAAAACAGTGATAAAGATATTTCTGATATTAACTGGTCCGGTTTGGTTGATGAAAAATATGCAAAACATTTTCAAGACAAGGCCCAATTGTTCGAAATTTTGCAACAATGTCAAAATGATATTTTTGCCGGTTGCGAGAGTGAAACCAGGCATCGAAATAAAATGATTCTTGGGTGGATTGATTATATCAAAAAACTGGTCCCGGAAAAATCATTGGTTATCGTTTGTGGCTCAACCGCCAGTGTTCCTGTTACGCGTAAATTGATGCGATATATTGCCAGTATCCCGTTTGGACGCATAATTTTGTCGGGAAAAATATCTGGTTCGGTCCAAGATTTTTCCATGGATACAAATCCATATAATTCGGAGTATATGTTTTTGTCTGAAATGGGATTAAATGAATCCGATGTAACGGAATTAGATGTTGGCACATCAAACATTGATTTTATGAATCGTGCGTTTGGAAACGATGTTTCAAACCGTTCGGATTATGATTTAAGTAACTGTCATTTGGTTGAATGTAATAACGAAGCCGAAGAGGCCGCCACCGTGTCAGAGATTGCCAAACGCAGTATCGCGGACCATAAAACCGTTTTGGTTATAACACCTGATGCGGCCGCCAATCAACGATTGATGTCTGAATTTCTACGGTGTGGCATAGTTGCAGATTTTTCCGGTGGTGTTTCGGGTGCGACCGTTCCGGCGGGGCGGGCGATATTAAACCTGATGGATGAATGGATAGAATCGGGTAATAATCTGTTTGATGGAATTTATACATCCAAGGATTACAATTTATTTGATACTGTTTCCGAAATGGTCGAAAAATTTGATGCGGCGTTTGCCCCGAAATTCACGATTGACGATGAAGAATCAATACAGGTTTGGAATCAAATTCAAAAATTATCTGATTGCTTGTCCCAATATAAAATGAAATTGAGTTTGAATGATGCGCGTGCATTTATATACGACTGTTTGTCTGATATTCGTATTCGCGGTGTGATGAATTCAAACGCCGATGTTATTGTTCTGGGGACGATAGAATCGCGAATGCAAACGGCTGATGTCGTGATTTTGACCGGATTGAACGAAGGTATGTTCCCGGCAACTGGATACGAAAACCCGTGGTTGCCGCGTGCGGTTGCTACTGCGATTGGTGTTCCATCGCCCAATCACAAGGTATCGTTGATGGCGATGGATTTTATGAATTTATCGTGTAATTCATCGGTTTTTTGGTTATGCAGTCGGTTGTCTGGTTCCGTTCAAACCCAGGAATCAAGATTTTTATCACGTGTTATTGTTGCGGGTGGTGTGTTTGATAAAGATTTATCTTGTGATATATTGGCGGCGGTTCGTAATCGTGATGTTGTTGAATCAAAACCATTGAATTATGATACTCCGGTTCCACCTGCGGATTGGTCCGATGTTTTTGTTACAGAATTAGAAAACCTGATACATAATCCGTATTTGTTTTATGTGCGACATATATTAAGGTTAAGACCTGAAAATGATTATTGGGCGGGGGTTGATGCACGTGATTTTGGAAATTTAGTTCATTCGGTTTTGGAAAACGCTAAGGATGTTTCAGAAACATCACTGATTGCCGAAATGGACAGATTAGCAATTGAAAAACTGGGACATAATAATTTGATTTTTCATTTTTGGCATCGGCGTTTTATTGAAATCGCACCAATGGCATCGAAAATGTTGTCTGGGACCCAGGGGGCCAGTGTGGAAATTTCCGGTCAAACCAAAATAGCCAATCGAACTGTTCGTGCACGTGCAGACCGAATATGGGATGGTGGAGTGTTGGATATTAAAACCGGTATGGCACCGGGTAAAACTAAATTGTTGTCTGGTGTTATGCCACAATTACCATTAGAGGCGTTAATGTTAAAAAATGGCGGATTTAAAATGTATACAACCAGTAAAAGCCAAAATCCAATAATGCAATTTTTACAATTAAAATCCGGCGATGTAAGAATTATTGAATATGACAGTGTGCAAACATTGGAGATGATAAACGCCGCTGTTGCCAAGGTAACCGAAGCGTTCAATATGTATTGCACCGGTGATGCGGGGTATCCGTATTATAAAACAGGCGATGCAAAATATAAAATTTGCGATGATTTTGCCCGTGCGGATGAACGCGATTAATCGATTTTTATCATCAATCCACAATGGTCCGTGGGTTTGTCGGCCGTTCTGGGGGTAATGTCAATCTCGCACGATTTTATAATTTTTTGTGCCGTATGATTTGCCAAAAAATAGTCCAGACGCAACCCCTGCTTTTTGCCAACCGTATCACCACCCCGATATCCATACCATGTAAAATCATTTTCATCCGGATGCATATCACGCCATACATCCATCCATCCTGAATCAATCCAGACCTGCATTATTTCACGTGCCTCGGGGGCCGAAATACTGGACCCGATATAGTTTTTTGGATTCCATATATCGCGGTCGTTTATTGCGACATTGAAATCGCCACCAATAATTACAGCCTCGTCCGAATTGATATACTGTTTAATATATTCGGTAAATGCACGCATCCATTCCAATTTGTATGCGAATTTTGGTGATTGGATTGTATCGCCGTTCGGCATATATACATTTATAATTCGGATTCGTCCATCAATCACCGTTTCCAAGAAACGTGCATTTACATCAGGGTAATTCGGCATACCACGAACAACATCTTCAATAGAAAATTTAGAAAAAGTCGCGACCCCGTTCCAACTTTTTTGACCATAAACTTTGATATTATATCCGTATTCGTCAAACAAGTTATGTGGAAACGCCGCGGTTTCAACCTTTAATTCCTGGACCAAAAATGTGTCATATTCGCCGGATTTCAGCAGGTTTATAAAAGATTCCGCATGTGCACGGATAGAATTTATATTTAACGTTAGTATTTTCATATTTGCAATCTTTCCTTTTATGGATATAATAGTAGTCAGGTTTTACAAAAACAACAAGGATTTTTAATTATGAATATGTTTCAATTTTTGGAGCAAACCACTAAAAAGTATCCTGATGTGTTATATTTAGTTCGCGAAAATGTAACATATACAGGTTTTATGGATTTGGTAAAAAAACGTGCGGCATCGTTGCATGACGCGGGCGTTGGTGCCGGTGATGTCGTTGGTATTTTATCGCACAATATACCTCAATTTCCAATTACTCTGTTTGCAATATGGTATTTGGGTGGAACGGTTTTATTATTGGATACAAATTTGACACCGTTCGAATATGATAATATGGCATCTATTACCAAGTGCAAATTTGTTTGTGCGGAAAAATCATTTTTCTATAAAACACAAAAGTTCAAGTTTTTTGATATCACATCCAAGGATGGCAAAATCAATTCAAAATTGAAACCTGCGAAATTAAAGGACACCGATGTAGCAACGTTGTCGTTTACATCTGGTTCAACTGGCACGCCAAAGGTTGTACCACTTACGCACTATAATTTAATAGAGTGTGCAAATTCATTGTTGGATATGCGTGAATGGTTGTCGGCAGGTGATGTTTTGTATGGATTTTTGCCAATGTATCATATTTTTGGCTTTGCGGTTGAAATTTTGGCTACGTTGGAATATGGGGCCGGTGTTTTGTTACAACCGACCGTCAATCCAAAGGAAATTTTGGCGGATTTCAAACAATATCGTCCGCAAATTATACCGGCGGTTCCGCGTTTGTTCGAAGTTTTCCGTAATAAAATTATTGATACAATCAAGTCCCAGAAAAAATGGATGCTGTTTTCGTTTATCCTGAAACATCAGAAATTATTGCGTAAAATTGGGCTTTCCAAACTGGTGGACAAGGCGTTCAAGCCGGTTTTGGATGTGTTTGGCGGTCGTGCCAGGTTGCTGATTGCTGGTGGTGCTGCGACCAAGCCGGAAATTGAAAACTTTTTCGTTGATTTGGGGCTTGGGTTTATCCAGGGGTTTGGTATGACGGAAACCGTTGGGCCAATTTGTATTTCCAAACCGTGCAAGGGACGTGTCCCGTTCGCATTCGGTGCACCAACAACGAATAACGAGGTTGAAATTCGCGATAAAAACGAGGATGGTGTTGGAATCTTGTGGATTCGTGGAAATCAGGTTTTTGGTGGGTATATGAACAATGATGCCGTTAATCGCGAAGTGTTTGACGAACGTGGTTTCTTTAATACTGGCGATATGGTTTCCATGGATAAAAATGGCGAATTGCATTTTGCCGGACGTAAAAAACAAGTGATTGTTTTGGACAGTGGTAAAAATGTTTATCCTGATGAATTAGAAGGTCTGTTTATTACAATCCCGGGTGTTAAAAATGTTGCGGTTTTTGAACACAAGGTCAAGGATAAAACCGTTGCATACGGCGTATTCAGTGTCGAAAAAGATATGACATTGGAAAAATTAGCGGCGGCGGTTGCAAACGCAAATAAAAAGGTTGCATCGTATAAATGGGTTACTCATTTTGCTATGACAACCGAAGATTTGCCAACAACCAGCACCCAAAAGGTCAAACATCATATCGTTCGCCAGAATTTGATTGATGGCAAATATACGATAAGGAAAGAATGATTAGTGTTGTTATTGTATGAACCATGTAAAAAAAGCCGCCCTTTTGGGCGGTTTTTACTTTCCTAAACACAATTGTGAAAATGTCGCATCCAATATGTCCGCCGTGCTGATAGTGCCAAGTATTTTTCCAATTGCATCCGCCGCATAACGGACATGTTCGGACAATATGTCATAATCGCCGTCAGATTTTTCAATTGCGTTTTCTAATTCAGATTGTGCCGTTTTTAATAATTCGTATGTTCGGGCATTTATCATCAAACCAGATTCAGAACCATCGGTAATTTCACGGATTTTTGACGTTATTGTTTTTACTAGTTCATCAACACCGATGTTATTTTTTGCGGAAACATAAATCGCGTTTTTGATATTTTGGGTATTTGTTGTGTCGCACTTGTTTATAACCAACAATTCACCCGATGAAACATTGTTTGGTGTGTCGTTCGGGGTAATAACGTGTATAATTAAATCAGCATTTTTTATTTCATCGTGTGTGCGGTCGATTCCGATTTTTTCAACCGTGTCCGATGTTTCACGCAATCCGGCCGTATCCGACAGATTTACCAAATATCCACCCATATCAACCGATGCCGATACAACATCACGGGTTGTCCCGGGAATGTCTGAAACTATCGCACGCGATGTCCCCAGTATCGCATTAAACAATGAAGACTTTCCGACATTTGTTTCGCCAATAATTGCGATGTTCACACCGCCGCGAATTGCACGTGCCGTTTTGTATCTGGATAATGCGTTTGATATTTCGGAATAAAGTTTTTTTGTTTTTTCTATGACGCGTTCATAAATGTTTGCGGGTAAATCATCCGGGCTGTAATCCAACATAGCCGCCGCATAGGCGGAAATCTCAATCATATCATTACGCCACGCGTTATACGTTTCGCCGTCCCCGCCCATCATAGAACGCAATGCAGATTTACGTTGGATATCCGTTTCGGCATCCAACAGTGCCGCCAATCCATCAACATCGGTTAAATCCATTTTGCCCGCATAAAATGCACGCCGTGAAAATTCACCAGGTGTTGCAAGACGCATATTTTTTGTTTTCAAAAAATCAAAAATTTTATTTATAACCGCTGGTGCACCGTGTGAATGAATTTCAATAACATCTGTGCCGGTAAAACTGTGCGGTGCGGCAAAATATATGATAACGCATTGGTCGATAATTTCGCCGGTTTCATCACATAAATTTTTGAAATATGTATGACGTGGAACCAATGGTGTGCAACCAATAAGTTTTTCCGCGAAATTTTTCAAATCGTTGCCCGATATACGGATAACCGCAACGCCAGATTTTCCATGTCCGGATGAAACCGCAAAAATAGTATCGTTATTATTCATTATTTATTTCCACTTATTTCTTTTAATGCCATTGGAACCAGTTTTGCAACATCGGTTGTTGGGTTTCCAGACACCAATTTTTGTGCCATTTCAACAACGTCCATACGGCGGTATCCCAAAGATTCCAATGCCGCCAACAAATCGGTTAAAACGCCCGATGCGGTTTCACCACCAAAATCCATTGAAAAAGATGTGCCGCCAACCTTGGACTTTAATTCAACTATAATTTTTTCGGCGACTTTCTTGCCAACACCCGGGGCGGTTGCGATAGTTTTTGCATCGCCCGTTGCGATTGCGGTCAAAAGAGTATCTGTTTTAATTGTCCCCATTATTGCCATTGCAACCTTGGGGCCAACGCCAGACACACCCGTTAACATATTGAATAAATTCTGGCCGGCCAGGGATGAAAAACCAAATAATCGTATGGAATCTTCACGAACAACGGTTTCAATCCATAATGAAACAGTGGCCCCCGGGGTCAAGATTTCCGGTGTGTAAACCTTGTATCCGACACCAGACACCATTAAAATTATGAAACCATCACCGATATAATCAATTACACCTTGCAATTTTCCAATCATTTGCTATCCTTTTGCCGTAATTTTAATCTAATTTAATCAAAAGGTCAAACAATGAGTGGACACAGCAAGTGGCATAATATCCAGCACAAGAAAGGTCTGGCGGATGCGGCACGCAGCGGTTTGTTTACCAAACTGGCACGTGAAATTACAATGGCGGCAAAATTGGGTGATAAAAACCCGGATAACAACCCGCGTTTAAGATTGGCTATTTTACAGGCACGTAAAAATTCAATGCCAAACGATAATATCAAACGTGCAATTGACAAGGCTTCGGGTTCCAGTACCGAAAACTATGTTGCCGTCCGTTACGAAGGATATGGTCCGGGTGCCGTTCCCGTTATTGTCGAGGCTTTGACCGACAATCCACGCAGAACAGTTCCCGAAGTCCGCAATATCTTTGCCAAAAATGGCGGAAATATGGGCGAAGAGGGCAGCGTTGTATTTATGTTTACCCGCGTAGGTCAGATTTTATATCCGGCCAGTATCGGCAAAACCGAAGACGAAATGATGGAAATCATCATGGATGCCGATGCCGACAATTTAGAAACATCCGAGGAAGGTTTTATCATCACAACCAAGCCGGATGATTTTATGACTGTTCAAAAGAAAATCGCAGACGTATTGGGCGAACCAGAAAGTGCAGAATTGACATGGATTCCAAATATGCCAATGGATTTGGATGAAGAATCTTATGCAAAAATTGAAAAATTAGTCGATGCGTTGGATGCCAATGACGATGTTCAAAAGGTATTTACCGCTGCGAATTAGTAGTTAGTGGTTAGTGTAAAACCGGCGAACAGCCGGTTTTTCATTTTATAAATCGTGATATATTTGTATGTGTTAATGCGATTGCGATGGCATCGCTTTCATCTGGTGTTTTTGGGTTTGCCGCCGGTAATAATATCCGAACCATTCGGTCGATTGCCGATTTGTCGGCATGTCCACCACCTGTTAATGCCTTTTTTATAGTGTTTGGTTCGTATTCAAAAATTTCAATATCGTGTGTTGAAACCGCAACCATGGCCGCCGCCCGTGCGTGTCCCAACAATAATGTTGTTTTAGGATTTTCGTTTACGAATATAATTTCAATACTGCAAACATCAGGGGTAAAATTTTCACAAATTTCAGAAATTCCATTAAATATGGTCGCCAATCTTTCGGGCAAAGGTGCGGTCTTTTTGGGTAGAATAACGCCACTGGCGATATATTTTCTTTCACTTCCGTTGCTGTCAACGATTGACCAACCTGTATGTAAAAGCCCGGGGTCTATGCCCAAAACACGCATATTGTTACCTCCTGAAACTTATTTTTTCAACGGCATCATATCCAAAGTATTTATTGATTTGTTTTTTTATTTCGTCCGTTTGATATGACAATTGTAATGCAAATGCGGGATTTATCGGACGCAGAACAATGTTGTATTTATTGTTTCGCGTTTTTTTTATTGCACAAATTCCGGCCAATGATGCGATTTCCGGTCCAATAATTTCCGGCCACCGTGCAACCAAATCAGAATCAGATGCACGGACACCAAAAATTTTCATCAATCCGCCAAACGCCCCTGCAAGTGTTTGGGGGCGTTCAAGGCGTTTAGTAAACTTATTTTCGGGGTTTGACATAAGTGTATTCCTTGGGCATCAACATATACATTGTTCCCTGGGCGTGTTGACCGTGGGCATATTGATAGGCTTCGTCACCCTTGCCAAAGAATATGTCGGCACGTATCCACCCGCGTATCGCACTGCCTGTATCTTGGGCAATCATCAGCCGTCTGAATTTTTGACCGTTTGACAGGTTGGTGTCAATATAAACCGGCAATCCCAATGTATAAATAGAATCATCCATCGCAATACTGCGTATTTTTGATAAAGGTGTTCCCAATTTCCCAATCACATCCGGTGGGACAGATTCATAGAAATACACATATCGTGGATTGTTGTATATGACCTCTTTGGCCAATTTAGGATTTTTCTTTAAATGTGTCCAAACCGCATCGGCCGAATATCCGCCGTCCGGCTTGATTCCGCGATTGCGTAATTGTTCACCAATGGATTTAAATGGCATATCGTTTACGGCGGCAAAATTTAACTTTACCAATTTGCCATCAGGCAATTTTAACATACCGCTGCCCTGGATTTGGATATTTTGAACATCAACAATGTTTGCCCAATACAGAACGCGACCAATTTTATTTTCAACAATTTGTTTTTTTGTAACGCCCTTGAAATTGCGTCCATCGGTCGGAATGCCCATCAACGGTTCGTTGCATTCGGCTGTTTGGGTTTTGCACCCCGGTATTACCGGCGAATAATATCCGGTATAGGTTCCCTTGTCGGTCCCATTGTCGTTATATATTTTGTATGGTTGAAAATTAGATTCAAACCATGCACGAACGGTCGCATTATCGGCACTGGCACTGGGCAACATATTGCATTTTTCTTGGAATAATTCACGGTCTGGGATAACGCGACCCTTGTATTGAATGTTTGCCTTGCATGAATTTCTGAACGCTTGCAGGGCGTAACGAACATCATCCTGGTCCCAACCCGGCAATTCAGAATAAGAAACCCGTTTCATATTTGATGATGGGGTAATTGAATTGTCGCCCGTGTGTGTCGGTGTTGACACATCGCAAGAACAAAGAACAATGCCGCATATTCCCGCCATAACCCCATGTAATAAAGCACTGTAAGAAAAATGTTTCATTTTATTAAATCTCCCACTTGTAAAATTTCCCTATGGTGTTATATTATCATAAAACGAGTCATAAAAAAAGGAGCAATCGCAATGGCAAAGTTTAATTTGATACAACAGTTTTTAAAAGATATATCGTTTGAGAGTCCAAATGTCCCAGAATTGTTTTTTAAACAAGACAATGGTCAAGCAGAATTAGAAATTAACATTGATATTCCAGTAAAAGGTTCGGAAAACAACTTGTTTATGGTTGATTTGAATGTCAAAGTTCATTCTAAATTGAAAGATAATACCAAAACAATCTTTTTGATTGAATCAACATATACTGGTTTGGTGCAATTGGACGAAGAAAAAGACGAAGAAGCCAAAAGACGCACATTGTTGATTGATGTCCCAACATTGTTGTTCCCGGCGGTTCGTGGGTTGATTACTCGTTTGACGGCTGAATCCGGATTCCCACCGTTCGCGATGCAACAGGTTGATTTTACCGCCCTGTATGAACAGCGTCAGCAACAAAAAACAGAATCAAAATAAAAAAAAACGCACCGTTTGGTGCGTTTTTTTATGTCTTTTGCCATTTGTTCTTTTTTGTGGTATCATACAGAGAGTTTGGACACAAGGAAAACGATAATGGCAAAAGACAAATATCTTTCTATGCGGCGTTCGGTAAATGGGTTTTCATTTGCAAATATGGGGTTGTTTACTGGCTTTGCAGATGGGATTTATAACGCGGTTTATTCATTGGTGATTTTGGAAATTTTTAGAAATTCCGCAATTGTTGGTATTTATGTTTCGATTTATTCATTGTTTTGTATGATTGTTGCGTTGTTTGCAAATGAAATTTTTCGCCAATTTTCCAAGGTGCGTGTGTTTTATTTTGGATTATTAATGTTAGCCACATGTTACGCGATGATGGGTTTTTCAATTCAGCCCAGTACGTTTATCGCGTTGGATTATACCAGTGGTTTTGCAATAACCCTGACCGCGATGTTAATACCGCTGTTTATGTCCGATTTTTCAGAAAATATCGGTATGGCGAAATTAAATTCGCGATATCATTTATGGGTAAATGTTGGGGCGTTATTTGCACCAATGATAGCCGTGGCCGTGGCAAGTCGTTTTGATAACAGGTCTGCGTTTTTCTTGTCTGCGGCAATTTATTTGGCGGCCTGGATGTTTTTCAAATATATGGGTCTGACCCAGGAAGACAAGCAAATAAAACCGGTTAATCCACGAAAAACGGTTAAATCTTTGTGGAAAAATACGGCGGCTTTTTTCAAAACACCCGGAATGTTGCGTGCATACGCAATAAACTTTGGTTTTTATTCGTTAAGTGCGATGCGACATCTGTATGTCCCGATAGTTATTATTGAAAACGGTTTTTCAAAAGACACACTTGGGTTGATTTTGACGTTGGGAATAATTCCATATTTGTTGCTGTCGGAATTTATGGGACGTTTAGTTATGAGGTATGGTAAAAAAATATGGATGATTTTGGGGTTTGGTTCTTTTGCGGCTTTTTCAATATGGGCAACGTTTGCGACCGGATTTCCATTGTTGGCGATATTTGTTTTGTGGCAAATATCAGGGGCATTGATGGAACCTGTTCATGATTTGTTGTTTTTTGATAATACGAAAAAATCCCAACAGGTTAAATTTTACGGTGTTTTCAGAAGCAGCAGTAATTTACCAAAATTTATTGTGCCTGTGGCGGCGGCGGCGTGTATTACCGCGTTCGGAACAACGGCCGCAGTTTGGTTGGTTACAGCCACGATTTGTATAATTTCTGTATCGATTTTGATTGCTAAAAAGTGATTGCATGGCGTGCTTTTTCTTTGTATCATTTCTTGCAAGAAGAAAAGGGGTAAGTTATGGCAAAGAAAGAAGTTGCAAATAATGCCACATCGGCCAAGAATCCTGCATTGGAATCGGCATTGGCACAAATTCAAAAACAATTTGGCAAAGAAGCCATTATGAAAATGGGTGATGGCAGCCAACAAAACATCGAAGCGATTTCATCTGGGTCGTTGGGGTTGGATATTGCGTTGGGAATCGGCGGCTATCCACGTGGACGAATTGTTGAAATTTATGGTCCGGAAAGTTCTGGTAAAACAACGTTGGCGTTACACGCCGTGGCCGAAGCACAAAAAAAAGGCGGGACGTGTGCGTATATTGATGCCGAAAACGCGTTAGACCCCAGTTATGCAAAAAAATTGGGTGTTGATGTTGCGAATCTTATTATTTCCCAACCAGATTCCGGTGAACAGGCGTTGGAAATCGCTGATACGTTGATTAAGTCTGGGGCGGTTGACGTTGTTGTTATTGATTCGGTTGCGGCATTGGTTCCGCGTGCTGAATTGGAAGGTAACATCGGCGACAGTTTCGTTGGAACAACGGCTCGTTTGATGAGTCAATCGTTGAAAAAATTGGCGGGCAGTGTTTCGCGTAGTAATACGTTATTGATTTTCATCAACCAAATTCGTATGAAAATTGGTGTTATGTTCGGTAATCCTGAAACCACCAGTGGTGGAAATGCGTTGAAGTTTTACGCATCTGTTCGTTTGGATATTCGCCGTACTGGTCAGATTAAGGACAAAGAAAACATCATTGGAAACGAAACGCGAGTTAAAATCGTTAAAAACAAGGTTGCCCCACCGTTCCGGACGGTTGATTTCAAAATTATGTATGGCGAAGGTATTTCGCGTATAAGTGAAATTCTGGATATGGGTGTCAAATATGACTTTATTGATAAAGCCGGCAGTTTCTATTCATACAACAACGAACGCATAGGTCAGGGCGAGGCAAACGCCCGTGCGTGGTTAAAAGACCACCCCGAGGCACAGCAAGAGTTGTTAGATAAAATTATGGCACGTGCAAACGGTATTGCCGAAGAAATGACGACTGGCCCGATTGATGATGAAGATTCATCAACTGAACCGGTTGAAGAATAAAAAAACCAAGAGGCAGACAGATGAACATATCGCGTGCGTGGGCATTAACACAAATCGTGGTGCGGGCACATATCTTAAATTGGCTGTGGCGGCCACGTGCGGTGCGTAGTGCCGTGCGATGCGATGTGTTTTCTGATGTTGCCGTGCGGTATTTTAAACGTTATTTGCCTGCGGCTGCCAAGGTGCAAGAAGTCCCGGTTATAAAAAATGACGCAAATGAAAAAATCTTTACAATGTGGCAGCAGGGCGAAGAGAATGCCCCAGATTTGGTAAAGGCTTGTTATCGCAGTATCAGAAGGCATTGCAAACAAGAATTGGTCGTGTTGGATGATAATAATTTTGACCAGTATGTTAATTTGCCGCACGAAATCATCGAAAAATATCGTGCCGGAAAAATAAGGCGGGCACATTTTGCGGATATTGTTCGGGTGGAATTACTGTATGAACATGGCGGAATATGGTTGGATTCAACGGCGTTTGTAACCAAACCAATTCCGGATTGGATTATCGATTTAGATTTTTTTGTTTATATGGTTGGTAATGTCGGACAAAGATATTCGTATATGCAAAATTGTTTTATACGCAGCAGAAAGGGTGCGTATTTGTTGGCGGCGTGGCGTGCAATGATATTGGATTACTGGATGCACGAAAATCACAGTTTTGATTATTTTATGCACCAATTGCTGTTTAAAACATTGGTTGAAAATGATGAGCGTGCAAAAAAGTATTTTGCTGAAATGCCTCATATCGACCAGGACCCAACACACGCGTTGTGGCATACATATAAACACAAGCCGTATGATGCAAAATTGTTTAAAAAATTGACTGCTGATGCTTTCTTTCAAAAGTGTGCTTATGCCGATGCGCCATTGGCCGGAACATTTGCCGAGGCTATAACCAAAATGTAAAAAGGTGAAATTGATGCAACCAAAGATATCTATTATAATCCCAATGTATAATGTTGAAAAATATCTGCGGCGTTGTCTGGACAGTGTCCAAAATCAAACTTTCAAACAGTGGCAGGCAATTTGTGTTGATGACGGCAGTCCCGATAAATCCGGCGAAATAGCAGAGGAATACGCCAAAAAAGATAAAAGATTTATCGTTGTTCACAAGGAAAATGGTGGTTTGTCTGATGCACGAAATTATGGTATGCCGCATGCGACCGGACAATATATAATGTTTCTGGACAGTGATGATTTTATTCATCCGCAAACGATGGAAATCGCATACAATACGGCGATTAAAAATAAATCTGATATAGTTTCTTTTACGTATGACAGAATTTACAGGCCGCGGCTGATGGTGCGTCATGTTTTACACCTGGATACAGATAATGTAACGCCATTTGGTATAAAGAAAAAATATGATGTAAATAAAATAAAAACCAGAACCACGGATGATGTTTTTGAATTAGCGACTGAACGTACGCACAACAAAACCAATCCGAATCGTAAATGGCTGATTAAACATTGTCATGTTTGGAAAAATCTTTATAAAAAATCATTGATTCAAGATGTGCCTTTTATCAAGGGGATTTTATTTGAAGATTTCCCGTGGTGGTCCGCGGTTATGTTGAAACGACCACGGGTGACGGTTGTTCCATTGCCGTTGTATTATTATATTCCTAATTTTGGCGGAATTGTGCTGTCTGCAAAGCAATTGCGTATAATGAAAAGTTTATGCACAGGGATAAAAAGTGCATATAAATTATATGCGGCCCATGCTGATGATGACCAGATGAAAAAATGGCAAAGTCAGTTTATGTGGTTTTTTGTTAATTGGGCTTTTCGTAAATTAAAATACTTAAAGACAGACGATGAAATAACCCAGGCACGTAATGAATTTACAGAAATGAAAAACATAGGTGTTTTTGACAACGTGCCAAACGAATGGTATGAATTACGTGAAAAAATTTATAAATTTATTACAGAAAATTAAAACCCGTGTAACATGAAGAAATGAAATTATACTAGAAAATCCAGGAGAAAGTAATGAAGATGGCGTTTCCAATAGATGTTGTTTATAAATGGGTTGATGGTAATGATGTCAAATGGCAGAAACAAAAAAAATACTGGTTTGAAAAAGAGTTTAATAAAAAAAATACTTATCGTGGTGCCGGTGCCAAGGAACGTTTTCGAGATAATAATGAATTAATGTATTCATTACGTTCCGTTGCAGAAAATGCACCATGGGTAAATCATATTTATATTGTTACGGGTTTCAACCAGATTCCAAAATGGTTAAACACAAAACATCCAAAAATCACGATTGTCCCACATGATGTTATTTTCCCAAAGGGTGTTTTGCCGGTGTTTTCATCAACATCTATTGATATGTGTTTATCAAACATTCCTGGTTTGTCTGAACATTTTTTAATAGCGGACGATGATACAATTTTTAATAAAAAAATAAAACCATCATTTTTTTATGATAAGCATGGTCGTGCACGTGTTCTGTATAACAAACATCGGGATTATAATCGCGATATTGATAAATGGAAATCATCCGTAGACGAATTTACAAAAACACTTATAAATGCCGCAGTCTTAGTAAAAAAAGCTTGCGGAAAAACATTTTATATCGGTCGTCCATCGCATGGTATAGACCCGTATATAAAATCATCAATGATAGAATGTCGTAATAATGAAAAAATAAAACCGGTATTGGATAATTTGATTAAATTAAAATTTAGGTCTGAAAAATGTGTGTCCAGATGGATATTCAACATTTATGATTATGTAAATAATCGTGCCACAATGCATCACTGTCATCCATATAAATCAAATCATATAACAGATTTTATATACAATACATTGCATTTTTATGGGGTTCGTCATTCCCCGTTGTTTTGTGAAGATGCAAAGGTTTCAAAGAAATCTGTCAAACATTCTGTTATAGTATGTATAAATGATTCTAATAAATCTGGTAAAGATGTATTAGAGCATAATGCAAGTTTTTTAAAAAATAGATTTCCTAATAAAAGTGAGTTTGAATTATGAAAAAATGCTGTATCGTTATTGTAACATATAATGCTGAAAAATGGCTGGATGTTTGTTTAAAACCTTTTGTTAAATTACCAAAAGATATGGCGGTTGTTGTCGTGGATAATATGTCAAACGACAAAACGGTCAAAATTATCAAAAAGAAATATAATTTTGTTAAGTTATTTGAAATGGGTGAAAATCTGGGGTTTGGGCGTGCAAATAATATCGGAATAAGGTGGGCGTATAACAACGGTTTTGAACATATATTTTTGTTGAACCAAGATGCCGAAATAGATATAAAATCTTTATACAAATTATGCAAAATTCAAGATGAACATCCAGAGTATTATTGTTTGTCTCCGATACATTATAACAAAAATAAAAATATAGATTCTTTGTTTGAAAAAAATCTTAGCAATAGTGGGATTATAGATTTTATTAATAATAATCCAGATAAAGATATTTACGAGGTTAATTTTTGCAATGCCGCTTTATGGTGTTTATCTAAAAAATGTATAGAAGATGTGGGTGGTTTTTCGCCATCTTTCTTTCATTATGGTGAAGATAATAATTATGCAGACAGGATACATTTTTATGGTAAAAAAATAGGTGTTGTTCCATCTGTTAAGGCTTTTCATTACAGGGAAAACCCTCGTTCAAAAAATAAATTTTTTACCGATAAATTTAAAACAAATTATAGGTATATGTTGCAAGAATTATCAAATCCAAACAATGATGGTAAATTTATATTGTTCGGATTTTATAGAAAATTATTTATTAAATTATTTTTTGCTTTGTTGATTGGGGATTTGAAAAGAATATCAAGAAATTATAAACTGATTATGGAACTGGCAAAAAATCATAAACAAATTTATAAAAACAAGAAATTATCACAGGCACATAAAAGAATATGTTTTTTGGAAGATATCAAATTATAAAAAATTTATATCCCTGATTTCTTGAATCGTGTTGGTATTTTTACAACCCATTTTATTCCAAACATTCCTGGTTTGTCCAGTGCGTATATCGGGCGGAAAATTTGTTGCAATATGCGTGCGATTTTCAACCATTTTTCACCACGTGCCTTTTTGTTGGTAACGGCGTTTATTGTCCCGTTGCCACGGCGTTCCAAATGGTTAATCCAATCAGGACCACGTTTTTTTGCCTTGGTTTTTAACATATTCATATCAACCGCACCAAAATGTAACAGATATAAATTTTTATCAATGTGAAAATTATGATGCCGAATACTGTGGAATCCACTGCCCCAGGAAACAGGTTTGTTTATAACAACCGGCTTGGTATAGCGTGTAGAGAGCAGGGCGAAACCGCGTTGTTCCAACATAGGTTGATTTTTATTTAATTTTGATTCGCAATTCATATTCTGACCGATGTCAAAACCCAACCCCGATACAGAAGTTTTGATTTTTGTTTCACCCAGGTATTCGGCCAACGATTTTTTTGTAAGTGGGTCCACAATTAAAAATTCATCAGAATCACACCCGATAACAATATTGTATGTCTTTAACAATTCGGCGGCCAATTCAGACAGTTTGTTTATTCTGAATTTATCACCCGCCGCACGTGACATATTTATGTGGGGTGTTTTTTGTATGTGGGCATTACCGGCGTTTTTTGGGGATTTTTGGTCGTGTCCATCCAATATGATGTATAAATTTTCAGCCCCCAGTTCGCGACCATAGTATTCAATCCATTTTGACAAGAAAAATTCATCATCACGTGCCATAGTAATGGCTGCGATACGTTTTAGTTTGCTCATATTCCACCATTTATTATTTTTTGTATTCCGTATTTAATTTTACGAATAATTATCTTGTACGGATTGCTTGTTAATAACCAGGACGTATATTTTGTGCCGTATACGCGATTTGCATATTGCATAATCGCATTAACCAAAATTTTATCAGAATGCGATAAAATGTATTTTATTTGTCCACCCAATGCACCGCCGTGGCGTGTAAAACAGGCTTTTTTGATAAACGGGCATCCAATTTTGAATAATTTTTTGGGTTTATTGTATGTTGTTCGACCGTGAACACGGTATAATCCGGTCCATGAACAATTGTTGTTTTTAATCAAATTGCTTAATCCATGTTCGTATTGAACGGTGATATCGAATTTGCTTTTTTGAATTGTTATATTTGACATAAATTCATTGAACCAAACAGATGTTGCTATTTTTTTGTTTACGCAAACAAACCATGATTCCATAAATGAATGTGTTTTGTGAACAGATTCAACCAGCCCACATGCATCGGTTGAAACAGATTCCAATCGTTTCAAAATGTTTGTTATGTTAAACAACGGCCCAAATACGGAATCATTTACCAGGTATACAAAATCATATTTATCCAAAATCTTGTTATCGCGTGCGTATTGAAAGCAACGTTTATACGACCCAAAATCATATTCGCCGTGCCGAACACCGATACCGGCGATAGTGTAATCGTGAACCTTGTTCAATTCAGACCCAGGACAATTTGAATCCATACATAAAATCACATCGCCATGGTGCGACAATTTTTTAACATAAAAAACCAATGTGTTATCAATTCTGTTGTCAGATGAGTAACCAGCAAACAAAAAGAGTCGTTTAACGTTGGACATATTATATATCTTTTTGTATAATAATACATATTAAAAATGTAATTTGCAACAAAGGAAAAAATCAATGTCTTGTACCGTCTTTGGTGATAAGAATTTTAAGAAACATTTGGAAAGGTCCGTGTCTCGACAATATATGATAAAAACAAATATTCAAGAATTTCCACAAGGTATAATTGTAAATGAACAAAAACACGGTTTTGGTGTTTTTGACAAGGATTTTCGTTTTGTGAAATCTTCTCGCCAGGTGCGTAAAAATAATAGTCAGTTTATTCCGCGTTTCAATCATAAAGATATACCTTATGTTGATGAAGATGTTATATTTATTGGTAATGTATATCCGGCTTTTGGACATTTTTTATTAGAGCACATGAACCGTGCCTATGTTTTATTAAACAAAAAATATAAAAAACTAAAAGTTGTTTTGATAAATAACAAAGGGGTAAACCCTGTCCCAAATTATATGTTTGAATTGCTAGAATTATTGGGCGTAAATAGAAACGATATTTTGATATTAAATGAAACGACCAGGTTTAAAAAAGTTGTTGTGCCAAGTCAGGGTTTTAATATACCGGTATATTCTTCAACGGATTTCGGAAAAACATTTGATGTGATGGCGGATGCGGTTAAAGATATTCCAGATGTTGCTGAAAAAATATATGTTTCTCGAGGGGCGTTAAAATCACGCAGAACCTTTGGTGAAGTGGTTGTTCAAAAGATTTTTGAAAAGAATGGATTTAAAATAATCTATCCTGAAACATTGCCGTTAAAGCAACAAATATCGTATGCAAGAAATTGTAAGGTGTTAGCGGGTATTGCCGGAACCGCATTGCATCTGGCGTTGTTTATGAGGTCGGGTGGTACGGTTATACAAATTAAACGTAATCGTTTGCCTAAATGTAATGCAGATGTCCAATACTTAATAGATTCTACCAAGGAATTAGATACAGTGTTTGTATCTGGTTCAGTAGAAGAAAAACCTACCGAACACTATTCATCTGTACCACAAATAATAGGTGTAAATAAATATATGCGGGTTTTTTTTGATGTCTATAATTTTAAACTGACAGAACAGGAAGCCAAGGCTGATAAAAAGGATATGGCCGAATACAATGCGGCACTGGATGAATACAATAAAAGATATAGCGGTGTGTGGTTGAATGCACTTAAACATAAAATTGTGCATTATTCGGCTTGCTTGATTCCAGGCCGTGAACGTAGGGGTCGTTGGAGAAACTGGTTAAAGAAAAAACTCAATGCCGAAGGATAATAAAAAAAAACCGCCGAATGGCGGTTTGTTTATCACTGCAAACGTAAGACCCCGGGCGTAAGCCCGAGGGTGATTTACTGTTCGTCCTTGCTGCGGGCTAACTTCTTACGCTTGCCGCTGTCCAATTCTTTCTTTCGCAAACGAATTGTACTTGGGGTAACTTCGACCAATTCGTCATCCTGGATGTATGATAACGCTTCTTCCAGTGACATTTTACGCGGTGGTGCCAAAAATAATTTTTCATCAGCGGTAACACTGCGGACATTGGTTAATTCCTTGCCCTTGATTGGGTTAACCTCTATATCGTGTTCTTTGCTGTGTTCGCCGATAATCATACCGGAATACACTTCGGTTTGGGGACCGACAAACAAAACGCCACGTGGTTCCAAATTGTGCAACGCATATGTTGCGGTTGAACCCTTTTCCATGGAAACCAAAACACCCGGACGATATTGGATAATAGGTCCACGATAAGGGCCATATTCGGCAAATACCCGGTTCATAATGCCTGTTCCGCGTGTGTCTGTTCTGAATTCAGACAAATAACCAATCAATCCACGTGAGGGTGCCGAAAACACAATGCGTGTTTTACCCGCCCCAGATGCCTTCATTTCTGTAATTGTGGCCTTGCGTTTAGTCATTTTTTCAATAACAACGCCACTAAATTCATCGTCCACATCAACAACGACTTCTTCGATTGGTTCCAATGTTTCGCCATTTGGACCTGTTTGCATAACAACGCGTGGACGGCTGACGCTTAATTCAAAACCTTCACGCCGCATTGTTTCAATCAAGATACCCAATTGCAATTCACCACGACCGGAAACTTCAAAAGATTCCTTGTTTTCACTTTGTGTAACGCGTAGAGCGATGTTGGTTTCAGCCTCTTTGAACAGACGGTCGCCAATCATACGTGATGTCAGTTTTTTTCCACTTTGCCCCGCAAGTGGCGATGTATTAACAAAGAATGTCATCGTCAGGGTTGGTGGGTCAATGGGTAATGCCGGGATTGGTGTTTCAACCGATGGGTCGCAAAGTGTGTCCGCCACGGTTGCCTTGGAAAAACCAGCAATAACAACAATGTCGCCGGCACTGGCACTATCACGGGAAATTTTTTCAATACCCCTGTGTTCAATGATTTTTGTGATTTTGGCGTTTTCAACAAATTCGCCCTTCATATTTATTGCCTTGACCGATTGACCAACGCGAACAGAACCAGATTCAATTTTTCCGGTCAGTATTCGACCAACGTATGGGTCTGATTCCAGTGTTGTCGCCAACATTGAAAAAGGTGCATCTAACTGGCAACGTTCACCATTACAATCAGGTGCCGGAACATGGTCAACAATCAATTGGAATAATGGGGTTAAATCCTTGTTCGGGTTATCAATATCTTTTAAATCACGAATTGCCCAACCGTCACGACCGCACGCATACAGATATGGAAAATCCAGTTGTGAATCTGTTGCATCCAATTTATCGAACAAATCAAATGTTTCGGACAAAACCTCGTCTGGACGTGCATCGCCGCGGTCAATTTTATTGATGCAGACAATTGGACGCAGCCCCAGTTTTAACGCCTTGGACAAAACGAACTTTGTTTGGGGCAGGGGGCCTTCGGCACTGTCCACCAACAAGACCACCCCATCCACCATGGATAAAATACGTTCTACTTCGCCACCGAAATCAGCGTGTCCCGGTGTATCAACAATGTTGATTTTATAATCGTTCCATAATACGGATGTCGGTTTGGCGGAAATGGTAATACCGCGTTCGCGTTCAATATCACCGCTGTCCATGACGCGGTCATCAACACGTTCGTTTTCGCGGAAAGTCCCCGCCTGTTTCAACATATTATCAACCAAGGTGGTTTTTCCGTGGTCAACGTGTGCAATAATTGCGATATTACGTATTTTCATATAACAAACCCTTTTTTTGACCATAGATTATACTATATTTTTGATTTTTCAACAAGTTATAGTATTTTTTATAAAGAAAGTTGACTTTTTGTGATTTTTGGCTATATTTTATACAGTAAAACAAAACAGGCAATATAAATGACAGAAAAAAATGAAATGTCTTTTAAAGAGTGGGTCGAAAAAGAAATCAAGGATACTTGCGATGCAATTATTCAATTGGTTAACTTGGATTTAAAGACAGCATCTGTGAAAGATATACCAGACAAAGCCCGTAATTATGTCGCGTTGTGTGATTGTCTTGAAAATTGCATTACTAAAGATTATTTAGATTTGTGGCAACATATCGTTGCAGGATATGCCAAGGATAAAAACATCACAGAAGAAGAAGCATTAAAAAAAGTGCCATCGGTCGGTGAAATAGTGTTTAAACAAGTTGCACCTTGGATTGAAGGTAAAGATTTTAAGGATGCGGTTAACGTGTTTATCCAGGCGGCTTTTTTTGCATTAATGTTGATTGATTTGGACGAACCCGAATTTGCAGAAAAACGCAAGATTGCCGCAAATCGTTTATCAGATGCAACAAAAGTTATAAAAGATGCCTTGGGTATGGTATGTGAACAGGTTGTTGGTCATTTTTCGTTATGTTATAATGCATTGAAAAAACCGGTACTGAAACACTAAATAAAAAATGTCCCGTTTGGGACATTTTTTACTTAATGTTTACCGCCAATTTTGGTTCTGCCACCCATCAACGGTTGCAGTTTCTTTGGTATGTTCACCGAACCATCCGCGTTTTGATGATTTTCAATGATTGGCACCAATGCACGGGGCAGGGCGATACCAGTGTTATTTAATGTTGCAACAAATTTGACTTCGCCACTGGCATTTTCGCGATAACGGGTATTTGTGCGGCGTGCCTGGAATTGACCGATGGACGAACAAGAACCCAATTCGCGGTATGTGTTTTCAGATGGGAACCATGCCTCGACATCGTTCATTTTTACCTTGTTGAATCCCATATCGCCGGTACAATTTGCAATCACACGATATGGCAATTCCAAATCTTCCATAATCTCGCACAAATTGTTTAACAAATGTTCGTGCATTTTATCAGATTCTTCGGGACGACAGAAAACATATTGTTCGACCTTGTTAAATTGATGAACGCGAACTATTCCACGTGTGTCACGTCCGGCGGCACCCGCTTCCTTGCGGAAACAGGGGGAAAATCCGGCGTATTTTATTGGTAAATCGTTTTCAGATAAAATTTCATCGGCGTGCAAAGAATTTAACACAATTTCCGCGGTGCCGGTTAAACATCTGTCGGTATCGGTTAACATAAACACATCATTATTCATCACCGATAAATCAGACCCCATGAAATGTCCAGCATTGAATATGGTTTGTGGTTTAGAAATCGATGGGCATTCAATATATTTGAAACCCTTGCCGATTAATTTTTGGATAACGTATGTTTGAACGGCCAATTCTAATTCGGCCAATTCACCACACAGTGCGTAAACACGTGTGCCGCAAATGTTTGCAATTTTTTCGGGGCACCACCAACCATTCATATCTAATAATTCCCATTGTGGACGTGGTGTAAAATCAAAGACCCTTGGTGTGCCAATACGGCGGATTTCAACGTTTGCGGAATCATCCGGCCCGATTGGTGCAGATGCGTCCGGAATTTGTGGAACGCGGTGCATTAAATCATTTAACTGGGCTTCCTTGTCGGCAAGTTCCGCCATGTCGTTGGCAATCTCGTCACTAATTGCCTTGGATTTGGCAATCAAGGGTGCCTTGTCGGATGCGGTTGGGATTTCGCGTGATATTTTATTTTTTTCCGCGGTTTTTGTCTGGGTGATTGTCTTTAATTCACGAACACGAACATCCAAAGACAACAGTTCATCAACTATATCAGGAAAATTTTTCACCTTGCAGGCATTTTTTACAATGTCTGGATTTTCACGAATAAATTTTATATCCAACATAATTATATCCCTTTCTATTGTTGAGTGTTTGTATTCAAATATGCAATCGCATCCATTGCCGCACTGCATCCGGTCCCAACAGCCGTTGCGATTTGCATTTTTAATCCGGAATGAACATCACCCGCCACAAACATTCCCGCCGGCAGAACGTTCGGTGCCAAACGTCCCAATTCATCACGATTGATATCTTCGCTTAAATAATCGGTGTTTGCCTCGTGTCCAATTGCAACGAACAAACCGTCACATACAATTTCCTGGTCGTCCAATGTTGTTGCAATCAATTCGCCGGTTTCAGAATCAGGTTTAAGCGAGATTTTTTTCAAATCTGTATTGAATAAACATTCAATGTTTTCCTTGGCCGCAACGCGTTCACGTAATATCGCCTCGGCACGGGTAAATGCGGATTTACGATAAACGATTTTTACGGTCTTGGCAATATCGGCCAAATACAACGCATCGTTTAATGCGGAATTTCCGCCACCCATAACCAAAACGGTTTTACCGCCATAGAAAAATCCATCACACGTTGCACAGTATGAAACCCCGCGTCCAAATAATTCACGTGCACCTTCGATTTCCAGTTTTCTTGGTGCGGCCCCGGTTGCCAAAATCACAGAGCGTGTTTCGTATGTTTTGCCATTGTTGTCGGTGATAACAAATGTATTGTCGGAATTATGTGCGATTGATTTTGCAGAAATCATTTCGATTTTTGCACCAAATGATTCAGCCTGGTTTTTCATAAATTCAATCAATTCAAAACCACTGCCGGCCCAGCCCGGATAGTTTTCCAATTTTGCAATACCGGCCGTTTGTCCGCCCAACGTATTGCCGCCCATAACCAATGTGTCCTTGTTTCCACGACCGCAATATAACGCGGCGGTTAATCCTGCGGGACCCGAGCCCAATATAATCACATCATACATATTTTATATCCTTTTTGGGTTAGCATAACATAAACATCAGGACTTTTGCCATAAAAATTATTTTTTACCGAAATGGCGTTTTAATGTCTGATAGGCGGCGGATATTTTTGCAAATTCCAAACCGCTGGAATCAGAACCTGTTGCAGTGTCGGGGTGTAATTTTTTCGCAAGTGTTCGGTATTTTGCACCAATCTCACGCCATGATGCGGTTATTGGCAACCCCAATGTTTTAAAAGCGGAAATTATTTCCGAAGGCAAAGATTTTTTTGGTGGCATTTTATCAAACGTATCACGCCCAGATATAAAATCGTTTAAAAATTTTATATAATCCTTGGTATCTTCATTACTGCGTTTTGTTGATTCGCCAAATGTTTGACGTTCCCAATCTTCTTCGATTTCATCTGGTGTCATATTTGCATAAAAATTCCAGTTTTTATTGTATTCGGCGGCGTGTTCCTGACAAAAACACCAGTATTCTTTTAATTCGCGATTTTTTGGTGCACGACACACGCCGGCCTTGGTACAACCGGGATATTCACATTTTTTTATCATTAATTATTCTCCTTGGGTTGGTGTGCCAACGGGTGATGTTCGGTAACAACTTGTTGTAATTTTTCAGGCAGAACGTGCGTGTATATTTGGGTCGTGGAAATATCTTCGTGTCCCAGCATCGTTTGTATTGCACGCAGATTTGCACCATTTGATAATAAATGTGATGCAAATGAATGGCGTAAAACGTGCGGACTGACCCGCCGCGGGTCAATACCAGCCAACGTGGCACATTTTTTTAACAATTTGAAAAAAGCATCACGCGTGATGTGGCCGGTTTTTCCATGTGAAGGAAACACATATTTTGATTGTGAATCGTCATTTAAATCCATCCACTTTTTCAATGAATGTTGTGCCGCTTCGTGCATTGGGACAATGCGTTCCTTGGCACCTTTGCCGTGTATTAACAATTTGTCGCCCAATACGGCGGTTACCGGTAATTCGCATAATTCTGATACGCGTAATCCAGATGCGTATAATAATTCAATCATCGCCCTCAATCGCACCGAAGTTCGTATATCGCCAGCCGATGATATCAACAATTCAATTTCCTGTTGTGATAACAATTTAGGTAATGATTTTGTTCGTTTAGGTAATTCAAGCCCCCCAACGGGGTTTTCTGATATTATTTTTTCCAACATTAAAAATTTATAAAAACCACGCAAAGCACTGGCCTTGCGGGCGATGGATGCAGGTTTTTCATTTAATCCATCCAGATATTTTTGAATGTCTTCGGCACTGGCACCCATCAGTCCGTGTGCAATGCTTGCATCCGCCAACCGCAAATCGTTTGCGTAACTGGTCTGGGTGTTTTTGCTGCGACCTTTTTCTGCGGATATGGCTTCTAAAAAAACATCAATGTAATTCATTATGGATATAATACTATTTCAGTTACATTTTGTGCTGGCTCGAAATATATAATCATTAAAATTACAATTACAACCGCAACAGCCCACAATAAAACCTTTTTTAGTTTAGAATTTCTTCTTCTTGGTGGCATATTTTCCCCCTTGGTTTATATAGTGTCAAAACTTGCAATAAATACGCCAGATGCCGCAATAATAATCAGCGGTGGGGCAATTATCGCCAGCAATGTTGGCAATGTCCCATTTGCCCCCATTGCACTGAAAATGTTTAACAGAAAATACAAAACAAAACACGTTAAAATCCCAAGACTGAATTTTAATCCGAAACTGTGATTTCTGCGTTGTTTCGTTTGGGAAAAGGCGACACCCAACACGGCCATGGCAATCATTGTCAACGGTAAAAACAACAGTGTCCAAAATTGAACAAAATGTTCACGCATAGGCACACCAATTTTTGACATTTTCTTGATAAAGCCCGGCAATTCCCAAAATGATATTTGGTTTGGTTGTAAATAACGGTCTAAAACTGTTTTTGGTGTGATAAGTGTTGTTTTTGACCATGGTGCATTATGAATCTGGCCGTTTGGGGTGGATATTTGTGCGTTGCTCGTTTCAAGTCCATGCGATGAAAGTGTAACCGTGTCCGCATGAATTCGATTTATCAATATAAAATCGGTATTTTGAACAAATATGTTTGTGTTTTGAAACACCAGGTTTTTCCCGGACTTTTTAACCGTTTCCGCGGAAACAGTGATGTATCCATCGTCAGATTTTTCGCGAATCCATACCTTGTCATCAACTAACTTCAAATGATTTGTTGTCATATCTTCGGCCCCCAGTTTCACCGCGTATGGGTTTATAACCGTTGTTGCGAATGCACCGATAATGAACGCCCCAAACAAAAACGGGCGTGCCATTTGGTATGGGGACAATCCAGCACCAGAAATTATAACACTTTCACTGGAACGGGTAAGGTTGTATGAAGTAACCAACGTTCCCATAAATACCGCCAATGGCAAAAACAGTGGAACGTATTCAATCAACCGAACCCATGATTCACGAACCGCATCAAACAATGTTGGGTTTGACGGCAATCGCTCAACAAAAGTAACCGACATAATTATCCCGCAAATAACTAACAAAACCAATCCAACGCCGCTGAAAAAACGGCGTAATAAAAACCTGGTAAGAATTTTGTTTTTTATCATTTGTTTATGTAACAGTTTGACACAATTCATAAAATTATAACTTGTTTAAATGATAATTGCAAAATTAAAATGAATACTTATAATATGGGGGTAATAAAAACAAGGAAAGCAGTAAAATGGAAAAGAAACCAATTTCAAAACAGGGATTTGAATCGCTGTTAAAAGAATTAAAAGATTTAAAGGAAGTTCAAAGACCCGAAATTTTAAAGGTTGTTCAATGGGCACGTTCGTTGGGCGATTTGTCTGAAAACGCTGATTACAGTGCATCACGCGAAAAACAAAGACAGATAGACAAACGTATTCAATATCTGGAAGATTTTATAAACAATGCCGCAGTCATAGATGTGGATAATTTGTCTGGTGATCGTGTTTTGTTTGGGGCACGTGTTGTATGTGAAGACGAAGATGGCAATCGTATGCAATGTCGAATTTTGTCTGATGTGGAATCTGATGGGAAACATGTAATATCGTGTACTTCACCGGTTGGGCGTGCGTTAATTGGGCGTTGTGTTGGTGATACGTGTATCGTCAGATTGCCCAGTGGCGAAAAAGAATACGAGATATTAGAAGTCAAATTCAAAGAATAGGAAAAATGTGTCTGTTCGTTTGTTGCCTGATTATTTAATAAATCAAATCGCCGCAGGCGAGGTTGTTGAATGTGGTGCCAGTGTGGTCAAAGAAGTGGTCGAAAACGCATTGGATGCCGGTGCAGACCAGATAATTATCGATGTTGTTGATGGCGGTCGAACGTTGATAAATGTTGTTGATAATGGTTCTGGTATGTCAAAACAGGATTTATTGACGGCTATTCAACGGCATGCGACATCTAAACTGCCCGATGATAATTTAATGAATATCAATTTTATGGGATTTAGGGGCGAAGCGTTGCCATCAATTGCATCTGTGTCTGATATGACGATTGATACGTGTAATGGGACGGATAAAAACGGGTGGCATTTGAATTGTAATACGTTGGATGTTCGGCCGTCTGATTGGCAGTCAGGGACACGCATTCGTGTTGAAAATCTGTTTTCAAAAACGCCGGCACGATTAAAGTTTTTGCGTTCAGACCGGGCGGAAACAATGGCGGTGCTGGACGTTGTAAAGCGTTTGGCGATGTCGCGAACAGATGTTGGTTTTGTGTTGAATAACAAATGGCGTTTTCCAAAAAATCAACCACTGATGGAACGAATTGTTGCGGTTATGGGCGAAGATGTCCGTGGTCGTATGCGTCCCGTTGATGTGGAATCAGGCTCTTTGACGGGTATGAAACTGACGGGGTATATTTCGGAACCAACGTTACGGCGTGCCTCATCGGTGGACCAATTTTTGTTTGTAAACGGCCGCCCGGTCAAGGACAAGGTTTTGGTTGGTGCATTACGTGCGGCGTATATGGATGTTATGCATGCACGTGAATTTCCGCTGTGTGCGTTATATTTGACGTTGCCACCTGAAAATGTTGATGTAAATGTTTCGCCAACGAAAAACGATGTTCATTTTTTAGAACCTGGACACGTTCGGGCGTTTATTATTAAATCATTACGTGATGTTTTGGGACAAACAATGTTGCATTCGCCGGCAAATGTTACAATATCTTGGTCTGAACATCGTTCAACCGGGGCGTTTGCACCAACAGATTTTTCACCAAAAAATCATTTTGAATCCGGCGTTCATCAGCCAAATGATAATTCGAATTTTGGTATGTTCGGTAATTTGCATGGCACCGATACAAAAACATCTGATTGTGGGGCTGTTGAAAAGTCAGATGATGCGGATGTTTTTCAATTGCAACCATTGGGGCGTGTTATTGGACAGATTGCAAATAAATATATCTTGGCAACAACCGGTGATAATTTGGTTGTTATTGACCAACACGCCGCCCATGAACGTATAACGTATGAAAATTTACGCAATCATACAATCAAGGTCCAACCATTATTAACCCCAATAATCGTGCGGCTGCGTATCGAGGATGTAAATGCCATTTTAACCATAACAAAAGATTTACGCGACAGTGGTCTGGTTTTAGATTCGTTTGGTGATGATGCAATTGCGATTTTTGAAAAGCCTGCTGATTGGGATATGGATTGGGCAGCGGTTTTGCACGATATTGCGGACGAAGTTCGGGCATACGGCCATTCATCCCAGTTAAACGAAAGATTGCATTTAAAACTGGCGAATTATGCATGTCATCATTCTGTTCGTGCGGGCCAGAAACTGAATTTTGAACAAATGGATGCGTTGTTGCGTGATATTGAACGAACTGAACGTGGGGGCCAGTGTAATCACGGTCGTCCAGTATATAAATTTATCCCAATAACCCAAATTGACGGTTGGTTTGAGAGATAGTGGTAAGTGGCTAGTGTTAGTGGTTTGTGGTTAGTAGTATCTGGAATTTGTTCGTATTTACAAAATTATTCCAGAATCTACTACCCACTCACCACACACACTCACCACCAGTTTTTCCCCTTTACTTTTTCTGCTTTTTTTTCTATTCTGGGGTCATAAACAATAAAAGGAGAAAAATATGGAACAAGTTGAAGTGATTGATACAGCAACCCAGGCAGCCCCTCAGGGCAGTTGGACCGGTTTATTTATTTACTGTTTGTTGGCGTTTGCGATAATTTACTTTTTTATGATACGTCCAAATAAAAAACGTATGGCGGAATATCAAAAAATGTTGGATTCGGTAAAGGTTGGTGACCGCGTTTTGGCCGCTGGCATTTATGGCAAGGTTAAAAAAATTGGCGAAAAAACATTAGATTTGGAAATCGCCAAGGGCGTTGTTATCGAGGTTAGCAAAAACGCCATTGTGAATGTTGAAAAATAAAAGGTGTGTGTATGTTTAAAAAACTGGCGATTGTGTTTGCCGCGTTGTTTGGGGTTTTGTTGGCAGTGCCAACAATGTGGCCTGGTGGGGCAAAGTATTTCCCATCGTGGATGCATCCTATTTCATTAGGGTTGGATTTAAAGGGTGGTGCACAATTATTATTAGAGGTTGACCCCAAAACAATGTTGGCGGAAAAAACTACGCAACTGTATGACGAGGTTCGCAGTGCCATGATTGACCGCAGCAAGGGTGTTATAAACTTTTCTAATCTGCGTAACAACGATGGTGTCGTGTCGTTGATTGTTCGTAATGAATCTGATGTGTCCAAGGCCAAGGGGCGTTTAAAAAGTGTTCTGGGCAACACGGTTGACATCTCGTCATCTGGCAAAACATTGACGTTGGCATATTCTGATAAGCAAAAACAGGAATTATCAGATGATGCGTTGATGCGGAGTGTTGAAATCGTTCGCCGCCGTATTGATGCATTGGGGACCAAGGAACCATCAATTCAAAGCCAGGGCGGAAAATATATCTTGGTTCAATTGCCGGGCGTGGATAATCCGGAACGTATCAAGGATTTAATTGGTCAAACGGCCAAAATGACGTTTCATTTGGTTAATGAAAATGTTACCGGCGAACAAATTGCATCTGGGTTGGCACCGGCCGGCACAGAATTTATGCCGTTGATGGATTCACCGGAAAACCTGGTTCCTGTATATTCGCGTGTCGAGGTTTCGGGTGAAAGTTTAAAAGATTCCCAGGCTGATTTTGACCAAAATAATATGCCGGTTGTTACGACTGTATTTGATGCAACTGGGGCGCGCAGATTTGCGAAATTAACCACGGAACATGTTGGTGAACGTTTTGCAATTGTTTTGGATGGTCGGGTTTTGTCGGCACCAACTATTCGTGAACCAATACCGGGTGGTCGTGGTCAGATTTCCGGTGGCTTTACATTACAGGGTGCCAAAGATTTGGCCGTTCTGTTGCGTAGTGGGGCGTTGCCGGCACCGTTACAGGTTATCGAAGAAAGAACCGTTGGTGCGGGGCTGGGGGCTGATACAATTGCCCAGGGTAAAATCGGTTGTGTTATCGGATTGGTGTTTGTAATTCTGTTTATGATAATTGTTTATCATATGTTCGGGGTTATTGCCGATATCGTATTGATTGTTAATTTGGCGATGATTATCGGTTTGTCTGCCTTGATGGGGGCAACGCTGACGTTGCCGGGTATCGCGGGTATCGTTTTGACATTGGGTATGGCGGTTGATGCGAACATATTGCCGTTTGAACGTATACGTGATGAAATTCGCTCTGGGACAACGCCGTTGCGTGCGGTTGATATGGGATTTAATCGTTCGATAAAAACAGTTATGGACGGTAATTTAACCACATTGATTTGTTCGCTGATTTTGTTCCAGTTTGGTGGTGGCCCAATCCGTGGGTTTGCGGTAACACTGTCAATTGGTATTATCACGACATTGTTTACTTGTTTGATGTTGTCCAAGGTATTGATTGATTTCTATATGGGCGGCAAAAACAAGAAAATTGGTTATGTTAGAAAGGTAAGGGGTTAATACGATGCAATTACATTTTATGAAATATCGTAAATTATCCTATTGGATTTCCGGTATATTGGTTGTGCTGTCGATTTTGTCGTTGGCGGTGCGTGGATTAAACTATGGTATTGATTTTGCGGGTGGTATATCGATGGAGGTTACACCAACCGTGGCGGATTATACCGTTGATAAAATGCGTCATGATTTGGCGGAATTTAAACCGGAATTGCAGTCTGTGGATGGTGATTCTATATTGGTACGCGTTGGTTTGCCAAAGGGTGCAACCGATGCACAACAAAATGAACGTGTCCGTCAGATAAAGGATATATTTGGCGACCGTGTTCAGTATTCCCAGGTTCAAATCGTTGGACCGAAAATCGGTGGTGAATTGGTTCGTGGGGGTATTCTGGCCATATTGGTATCATTTGTCTTGATGGCGGTTTATATTTGGGTTCGTTATCGTGGTGGATACGCCGTTGGTTCGTTCGTGTCATTGATTTTAGACTTTGTTTTGATGTTTGGATTCTTTTCGGCTGTTGGGTTGGAATTTAACCAAACGGCTATTGCGGTCATATTGATGGGTATCGGGTATTCCGTCAATGACAAGGTTGTGAATTATGATCGAATTGATGAAAATATAAAGAAGTATCACAAAATGCCAATGGATGATTTAATTGATTTATCCGTTAATGAAATGCTGTCGCGAACATTGATGACCAGTATTTCAACAATTTTGGCACTGTTGGGGTTATTCGTGTTTGGCGGTATTGCGTTGCGTGATTTTGCAATTGCGATGACATTCTCGGTCGTTATGGGAACGTTGACCAGTATTTATATATCTAATGTGATTTTGTATCACTTTAATTTACGTGAAACCAAGTATTAAAATTTTTGGATGCACAAAAGGATTTTAAAACAGGGGGAGGGCCAAAAAAATGAGAACACTGAAATTATTTTTATCGATGCTGTTTGTGTTTTTTATGGCCCAGGCCCGTGCATCTGAGATGAAGATTTTTACGGCGGACGAACCAATACAGGACGGCATAAATGTTGTTGATATGTCCAACGGTTTTTCGGATATATATCGCAAGTTGGATGGGGTCAGTTGGAGTGGAAAAAACATAGACGTTGCAATAGAAAACTTGGAAAACTTAAACCAAAATATCCATATTGCTTCGACCGATGAACGGGTTGTTATGGTTTGGCGTGATTCAATTATAGCGAACTATCCAAAACCGAACGAACGTGATTGGGATGCGTTCGGTGAAATAACGACAGCATTGATTTTAAAGTTACGTGGTGTTGATGAAGATTTACGTAATGCGAACGATGCGGAAATTTATACTGCTGTCGTGGACAGTATTATGCGTGGAATAGATGAAAACGGAAAATATATCGCACCCAAAAAAGTTGGTTTTTCAAATGATAACCGGATTTTGACCAGTGTTGGAATCGAAGGTTTTCGTGACGAACGTGGAAATTTCCGTGTTACCGGTGTATACAGGGGGTCTTCGGCGGATACTGCGGGTGTTGCGGTTGGTGATTTGATTGCCGAGGTTAACGGCACATTGGTTTCTGATATTGCAGATTCTGCGTTGGCAACAATGATGTCGGGGATGAATTCTGGAACGTTAAAGATGACTTTGTTAACGCCGGGCGGGCAACGTCATGTTGTTGTGCGGCGTGCAACGGTTGTTTTGGCGGACAGTGATGTTGTGTTTTTGGACGATAAAAACGGTGGTGTTTTACAAATTATTGTGAACAAGATTTCTGATAATTCTGTGGCGATTATAACCGAGGCTTTATCAAAGCATCGGGATTTGACCGGTGTCATATTGGATTTGCGTTCGGCAATTGGTGATGATGAACGTGCGGCGGCAAAAATGGCGGGGCTGTTTATCGGAAACAAGCCGGTTATGCGTATTGTCGAGACTTCACGTGACGAGATGGAGGTTGTTCCCGCAGATGCGTCCGTGACCGATGTTCCGGTGGTGGTTGTGGTTTCAAATATGACACGTGGCACCGCCGAGGCAATCGCATCAGCGTTTTATGAAAATAAACGTGGTGTTTTAATTGGAACACCAACGGCTGGTTCGGCACGAATTGCATCAAAAATCCAACTGGAAAATGGTGGAACATTGGAATTGATGAATAAATCTATTAAAACAGGTGAAGGTTTTGATATTGATGGCCGTGGTGTATTTCCATTGGTTTGTTTGTCTAATATCAGAAGTTCATCACAACAAAACGTATTCTTTTTAAATGTTACAAATAATGATTTTAACGCACGTGATTTTAATCGTGAACCGGATATAAATCCGGAATCTGTTCGTGCGGGGTGTCCGGTTATAACCAGTGGTGCTGATGAAGATTTGTTGGCTTTATCGGTTGCGTCCAAGATATTAACTGATAAGAAGGTTTACAACAATCTGTTGGACATAGAATAAAAGGATTTTTATATGTTTTTAACGAAAGATAACAGAATAAAATGGTGGAGTTTGGCAATCGGAACGTTGGTTACGTTCGCATTGGTTGTATGCGGAATGTTGTGGTTTGATATACCGGTGTTCAATTTTTTACGCAGGTTTAATTGTGGTTTTTTTGATGTGTTAGGCGATGTATTTACCGTAAAAAATTGGTTGATTTTGTCGTTTTTAGTGATGTTGGTGTTTTATGTTAAAAAATCATTGGACATACGACCAAGGATAGGTATAACAGATTTTCTGGACAAGGTGAAAAACAGTTATGCTTTTTATGTGTTTTGTTCTGTATTGTGTGCCGGAATTGTTGGTGGCGTGTTGAAATTAATCATAGGACGCGGTCGCCCGATTTTCTATGAGGCTTTGAATATGACGGGGTTTGTTCATTTTTCGACCGAATGGGCATTTAATTCCATGCCATCTGGTCATACGTTTGCGTCTTTTGCCGGATTGGTTGTGATTGGTTTATTGGCACCGCGTGTTCGTTGGTTTACATGGGGCTTGGCAACTGTTATCGGAATTTCACGGGTTTGTGTTGGTGCCCATTGGCCATCTGATGTTATTTTGGGGGCGTTTATTGGTATGGTCGCCGCAGATGTTGTAAAATCAGTGCTTGCACGGCATATAAAATAAAATCTGTGTTTGCATCTGTTATTTTTGTTTTTTTTGTGATATAATGCACAACGTGAGTAAGCAATCAAAGTTTTTACCAGACAGTGTATCCGGTGCCCTGAAAAGCCTGTGGGTCAGGGTGTGTGGTTTTTTTGTGTTTGTTTTTGGTGTTTGGGCGATTGTCGCATTGGTTTTTCATAACCCTTATTTGGATGGTTTTGCCGCGGCAAGTAATTTTGGCAACCAGGGTATTGGCGGAAATTTTGTTGGTTTTGTCAGATATTCGGTTGGGTTCATTCCGGGGGCGTTTTTGTTTTTGTGTGCGATACGATTCGGGTTTGAATTGATGTTGGGACGGCGTTCGGATGATGCGGTCGAGTATAATTTTTTACGTGGTTTTGTGGCATTGTGTTTGGGGTCGGCCGCGTTTGGGTTATTGGTCCCGCGTTCCACGTATGGTGGATTGTTGGGGGCAATAGTCGCATCTGATTTAACGTCTGTGATTGGAAATTTTGCGATTCTGGTTGGAATTGCGTGTCTGGTTGGTTTTTGTATTTTGGCGGGAATTTTGTTACATGTGCGTTTGACCGATGTGGTCGCGGTTTTTCGTTCGGTTGTTCGTGCGATTCGTTGGGTGCTGGCGGCGTTTCACCTGGTTCAACCGATTGTTGAAGAAGAACAAGAAGTCGAAGATGATACCGAAGAAGAAACCGAACAAGATGTCGAAGAAGAACCTGTTGAGGATGAACAACCAAAACCAAAACGAAAAACCGCGGCCAGGAAAAAGGTTGTTAAACGTTCTGGGGATGAGCAATACGAATATGAATTGCCCGATCCAAAGTTTTTAGAAAGTTCTAATTTCGGTAAAAATGTTGTTACACCTGAATTGAAAAAACAGGCGGCGTTGTTGGAAACGCATTTTGCTGAATACGGCGTAAATGGCCAGGTTACCGGCATCCGGCCCGGACCAATAGTTACGCTGTATGAATTTAAACCTGAAAGTGGAACGCGTATGGTTGATGTTAATAAAACTGTTACCGATATGACGCGTGCGATGGCGACCGAGCGTATACGTATTGCACATATTCCACGAACAGATTTGGTCGGTGTTGAAATGGTCAATCTTTCGCGGCAAAAGGTCCGTTTCCGCGAACTGGTCGAAGATGACGCGTTTGTAAATTCTAAATATAAAATACCGTTGGCGTTGGGGGTTAATATCGGTGGTGCACCAATGTATTTTGATTTAGCAAAAATGCCACATATGTTGATTGCTGGACGTACCGGAACAGGAAAATCAGTATTTGTTCAATCTATTATTACGTCAATTGTTTATCACTTTACACCTGACAAATGTAAATTGATGATTATTGACCCCAAGGGTGTTGATTTTGGTTTTTGGGATGATATTCCGCATCTGATTACACCAATTGTTAAACTGGACCCGGTGCCGGCGGTTAATGCGTTAAAGTGGGCGGTTCGTGAAATGGATGACCGTTATAAACGTTTACAGGTGTTTAATGCCCAAAATATAGAACAATATAATGATGCTGTTGCGTCAAAGCGTGCCGCAGGCGAGGTTGTAACTCGACAAGTTGCGGTTGGCACAAATCCCGAGACGGGTGAACTGGAATATGAAACCCAGGAAGTTGATTTGTCCGATATGCCGTTCATAGTCATTATTATTGACGAGGTTGCAGACTTGATGGGTGTTGCACGTAAAGAGGTCGAGGCCTGTGTGCAACGTATAGCGCAAAAAGCACGTGCGGCCGGAATACATCTTGTTATGGCAACCCAGCGACCGGATGCAACAATTATTACCGGTGTTATCAAGGCGAATTTCCCAACCCGTATCTCGTTCCAGGCACGCAGTATGGTTGATTCAATGACATCATTGGGTGAAAAGGGTGCGGAAAATCTGTTAGACAAGGGCGATATGTTGTTCAGCGAAGCAGGGCGTTTGCCTGTTCGTATTCATGCCGCATTGATTGACAATGACGAATTGCAACGTATAGGTGATTTTTTGCGTGCCCAGGGCGAACCAGAATATATCGATGGTGTTGTCGAGGCTGATACCGATGTATCTGCCGCCGGGGGGGCGGGCGGTGCATCTGGTGCCGGCGAGGGTGGTGATTTATATGCCCAGGCCAAGGAATATGTTTTGCGTGATAAAAAACCGACTATTTCATACATTCAACGCAGATTAAGTATTGGTTATAACAAGGCGGCCGGTTTTATGGAACGTATGGAGCAAGAAGGTATCGTCAGCGAACCTGATGCAAACGGTAAACGTCATATTTTACAATAGATGATTTTTTGGCTTTTTTATATGTTGTTTTTGTGATATAATGTTTCCCAGGAAAGGAGTTTTTTTTATGAAAAAGCAGATGTCTTTATTTGTTTGGGCGGTTGCGGCGTTTGGTATGGCCCCTGTATTGGCGGCACCAATGTCGGATGTTCGTAGCAACAATACGAATTACGAGAGATATGAAACACGTTCGTATAATAATTACAGCGTGAATAGCACGGTCGGTTCCGGACGCAGCCAAATGTATCGTGCATACGATAATGGTAACAGGGCGGCATACAATAATAATGTTCGGACATATAATAATGACTATTCTCGTTCATATAATACTCGTTCGTATGATAACAGTGGTCGTTACGGATATGCACGTTCGTATGGTAATAATGTAAACACCGCACGGACAACAACCCGGACGGAAACTGTTAAAACACAATTAAAACGTAAATACTATTTGGCACACCCTTTCTTTCAACCAACCGAAGGGAAATTTGGGTCTATTACGGATTTTTCATATAATCACGCATCGTATGATTTGCGGGTTTCGCCGGTTGTAAGTTTTTCAGATGTTGATGCGAAATGGAGTATGAAGCAATTCGCCATCAAGGAAGATTTCAGTTATGGTATCACGGATCGCATAGGTATCGTTGCAATGGCCAGATATGACATGAGTGATTATAAACTGGATTGGGCGAATTCGTTGGATGATAAAATGCACGATTCTGGTTTGAATATATATGGTATCGGCATCCAGGGACGTTTTGTTGATAATGACAAATGGATTGCAACATTGTCTGGATATTACGAAAGACAGAAAGATGTCGCAAACGAATTCATTGTGGATTTGCGTGCAGGGTATAAAATCGCAAAATCTACTATATATGGTTTCGGTCGTGCGTGGTTGGTCGATTTTGACGAAGATACATACGGGAACGGTATCGTTGGTGAAATGGAAGACGGAACCGTTGGTGGATTCTTTATCGCATACGATACAAATGTTGATACCAAAATGTTCTTTGAAGGTGGTATCGGTGTATTCAGTGTTTTGAACGAAGATTGGACATTGAATTTGGAATTGACACTTGGTAATTATGATTGGCACAACCAGGGTGCGGGCCGTGTATCTGTTGGGTGGCAGCCTGATGATTGGTTTGCATTTAATTTGTATGGAAAAATGTCTTTCTATGACAGTGCCGAAGGTCAACATTTGCCAACATACGGGACATATATTGATACCGATAATGGAAATGTCTTGACCGAAGGGTATCTGGGCAGATCGAAATTGGATAATTATTCCGAATACTCGATTGGTGGTCAGGTTATATTCTATTTCTAATATACGATATAGTGTTGGTGATAGCAATTATCTCCAACATTTTATGAGGTTGATAAATGCGTAAATTCTTGTTTGGGCTTTTTATGGGGCTGTGGTGTGTAACACCGGCGTTGCCATCAGAATTATCACTGGATTCGAACGACCCACTGTTTATACCGGGGTATTCGGATTTATTTTCAAAAACCGACTTGTATTATTTTGATGGTAACAAGCACAATGGAAATGGTTTCAGGTTTGGACAATTTTTGTCCTATGGTTTTACTGAACGTTTTTCTTTGGGTGCCAATGTTCATTATCAACAAAACTTTGACAACGACCAGGACGGTTTTTCCAGTATAGATGTTGGCGGTATATATCGTTTGGGAACAGCCAGTGAAACAATCAGGCGTTTCATTTATGATGCGGTATTCGGATTAAAATTTGGTGGTAACAAAAATGTCAGAACACCGGATTATGCCGATTCAACATATTATGCGGGACTTCGTTTTGGGCGACAATATGATGGTATAACAATTGCCGCAACAATAAAGTCCAGTTGGATTTTCGATGATGTGCGTGGTATGGCGTTTATTGATTTGAACCCGGAAATTTATTTCCGTATAGCACCCGTTTGGCGATTGGGGGTTGATGTTGGTCTGCGTAAGGCAACGACCCCGGCGTTTGATGAAGAAACTATCGCGGGAAAGTTGGTTCGTCAATATGGCCGCACACAATATATGGGGCGGGTCGCATACGAATTTGAAAAAGAAGAAGTTTCAGTCGGTGCCCAGATTAATATACTGTTCTAGAACTTGGTATAAAAATTCAATTTTGCACCATCGGGTAACAATTCAATGTTAGCCTGGGATTTGTCGTTATACCGCGTTGTCAAAAAATATCCGGACAATCCGCCGATTGCGGCACCGGCCAAAACATCGTGGATATGATGTCTTTTTGCGTGGACCCGTGAAAACCCGGTAAAGCCCGCCGCCAGGTATGGAATGATTGCACGTTTTATTCCGTAACGTTTGTGGATAAACGCCGCACCAGAAAAGGCACATGCCGAATGACCGCTGGGAAAGGAACGTTTATCGCTGTGGTCTGGGCGTTCTTCGGGAATTGCAAGTTTCAATCCTTCGACCGTAATTTGTGATGCGGCAAATTGTGTTACAAATTGTTTTGCACCCGTCCATCCATCTTCGTTAATTGCCATTCCAAAAGCATATGCCGGGACAATAACCTGGGTGAAATCGCCAATGCTCTCGATTGTAGATTTTGCAAAACCTTCTGTTGTAAAAAATAATGATAATAAAATAACAACTTTCCTCATGAGATTTTAACCTTTTATTCGTTGTTCGATGTTTCCGATTTTTTTCGCAAACCGTCCCAGTATTCAAGACGTTTTTTTATTTCACGTTCAAACCCACGTTCAACCGGATGATAAAATTTTCGGCGACCCATGGATTCCGGAAAACAGTTTTGACCGCTGCACCCGGATTTTGTTTCCGGGTCATATACATACCCCGCACCATACCCCAGATTTTTCATCATTTTTGTCGGTGCGTTAAGGATGTTTTTTGGTGGCATCAAATTTCCGTTTTCGCGTGCGGCCGCGTATGCGGCGGATTGTGCCTTGTAATTAGAAATACTTTTTGGTGCGGTCCCCAAATATATAACCAACTCTGTTAATGCCAAATCACCCTCGGGAGACCCCATACGTTCATAAACCTGCCACGCGGAAAGTGCCAGTTGCATCGCATTCGGATCGGCCAGTCCAATATCCTCCATTGCAAAGCGTGTTAATCGGCGGAACAAATACATTGGGTCTTGACCGGCGGTCATCATACGGGCAACCCAATACAGTGCGGCATCGGTGTCGCTGGCACGTAATGATTTATGAACCGCTGAAATTAAATTATAATGTTCATCACCACTTTTATCCGACATAGGGGCGCGTTTTTGTATAACCGAATCCAATTCCTTGGATGTCAATTCGTGTTTGAAATTTGCCGAAACCAGGTATTCAATTGTGTTTAATAAAAATCGTGCATCACCATCAGAATTTTCGGTCAAATGCAATTTAGCATCATCAGTTAGTGGTAATTTTTTATTTAAAAATTTTTCTGCACGTGCCGCCAGTTCCAATAAATCCGCCGTATCCAGCGGTTCCAGAACACCGACATGACAACGCGATAATAACGCGTTATTCAAATTAAAACTGGGGTTTTCGGTTGTCGCACCGATGAATACGACCGTCCCATCTTCCAGGTATGGTAATAAAGTATCCTGTTGTGTTTTGTTAAATCGATGTATTTCGTCAATAAACAACAATGTGCCGCGACCAATAGATGCGTTCGTTCGGGCGATTTCCATCGTCTTTTTTATGTCGGCTGTTCCAGAAAACACCGCAGAAAGTGGAACAAAGTCCATATCAACAGAATTCGCCAATGCACGTGCAATCGTGGTTTTGCCACACCCCGGTGGCCCCCACAGCAACAAATTAGATAACTTATGATTATCAACCATACGGCGAATTATACCGTTTTCGCCCAGCAACGCGGTTTGACCCACAATGTCATCGATTGTGTTTGGTCGCATAATATCTGCAAGTGGTCTGGTCATATTCTGCATTTTACTATTGTGATTTTTTGTGATATAATCATCATATTAAATAAAAGTCTGATTATCAATGGATAAATGAAAAAATGCTATGCGTGTGAAGCGTTCTTGGGATAGAGGTAAAGTTATGAAAGTATATGTTAACTATCAGAATAAACGTTGGAAAAGGTATAATATAGATTTTGAAAAAATTGCTAATGCCGCAGTTTCCAATGTATACAAGGATTCGGAAATATCAATAACCTTGGTCGATGACAAGGATATAAAAAAGATTAACAAAAAATATCGTAATATAAATAAACCGACCAACGTTTTATCGTTTGAATTGGGTGATGATGTTTTGTTGGGGGATATTTTTATATCGCTGGATACGGTTAAATCCGAAGCAAAACGTGAAAACATATCGATCGAGGAACATACCGCACATATGGTTGTTCACGGGGTTTTGCATTTGTTGGGATACGATCATATTAACGAGCGTGATGCAAATCGTATGGAATCCAAAGAAACATCGATATTAAAAAAGTTGGGATATAAAAATCCGTATGCCGATGTTAATGTTGTGTGTAATGATGCAAGTTGTTGTCCAGGGTCAAAAACAATTGCCGTATTCCAGAATTTTTTTAGTGGCTGTATTGGGCGGACGGTATTATTTTTGTTGTGCGGTTTTTTGGCTTCGTTGGGGTTTGCACCTTTCTATATGTGGTGGTGGACATTAATCGGAATAGGTGGGGCGTATCTGTTAACTGTTCGTTATTTGCCAGGAATGGGCGGAATAAAAAAATTCCTTGCGGTGTTACCGTTCAGTTTCACGTATTCGGTCGCAATGTTTTGGTGGGTTTTAAACAGCATTTATGTTGTTCCGGAATTGGCGGAACAATTCGCCGTATGGACCGTGCCGGGAATTATAGGTATAGGTCTTGTTGGGGGAATAATTTTTTCAATACCGTTTTTATCAATTTCTTCTATGCGTGCAAATCCGGCGTGCAGACCATTTTTGTTTGCCGGTGTTTGGGCGGTTGTTTTATGGTTGCGTGAATGGCTGTGTACCGGTTTTCCGTGGAATCCGATTGCTAACATATCAATGAATCAAATTTATGTGTCAAATTCAATGTCGCTTTATGGGGCGTTGGGCTTGACTTTTGTTATTATCGGTTTAATTGCCGCAATATGTGAAATCATCAAGGATAAAAATTCGGGGCTTAATTGGTTTAGTTTAATTTTATTTTTGTCGTTTGGCGGTATTGGGATTTTGTATGGAATCAAAAACATTAAAATTTCCGAGATAACAAATGGTGCCACATCGCCGTTAATACGTGTTGTTCAACCGGCACAAACCGCAATACAGAAAGCATCGCATTCGCGTGAGGCAGCGTTACAAAACGCAAAACAAAATACAGAAACCTTGATAACATTGGCATCTGATGAAGGTGATTATGATTTTGTGATTTTCCCTGAAACCTCTTATCCGTTTGTGATTGTTGAAAATGATACTTTGCCGTTGGCCAATCGTTTGAATAAACCCGTTATCATGGGGGCTAATTATTTTAATAATGGAAAGATGTATAATTCAATGATAGTGTCTGATGAAAAAGGTCAGATTTCCAACGTATACAGCAAATCTCATCTTGTGCCGTTTGGTGAATACAGACCCTTTGGTGATATTATCCCAACGCCGGGACAATTGACACCGGGAAACGGCCCAGAAATAATTTCGTTGAATATAAACGGAAACGAATTTGCCTTTGCCCCCGCGATTTGTTACGAGATTATTTTTTCTGATTCTTTGTTGCCATTTGGGAAAACCCCCGATGCGATTATCAACATAACAAATGATAACTGGTTTGGAAAAACCCCCGGGACATATCAACATTTGGATATGGTTCGGCGTTATGCGGTTGAATCAGGTATCCCAATTGTTCGTGCAAACTATTCAGGAATAAGTGCGTTCATATCATCAAATGGTAATGTTGTCGCGGAAATACCAATCGGGTATGCCGGTCATTTGGATGGTTTTGTATGGGGGGCACATAATACCGCATATCGGGAAATAGGTCGCGATAACTGGATTATAATTATTTTAATAGTTTCGTGTTTGGCGACTATATGGACATCAAGTGTTTCAAGAAAAACAAAAAAACGTTAATTTTTTTGGCACAAGTATTTTAAAATCCATACGCGTATGGCTGATGATAAATTGGTGTTAATTTGCCGATGCGAATCAATTTCGGCAACAAGTGATGCAATCGACATACCGCGTTTGTTCGCGATGTCGTGTAAAACCTGAATAAATTCAGGTTCCAGTGAAATGCTGGTTTGATGCCCGGATAAAGATACAGATATTTTTTTCATTTTAAAATTTTCCGCCCATTAAGCAATCGGTCATCGCACGAAACACATTGTCATATTTACGCAAAATAGCCAGATTTTGTTTGTCCATCATCATGCAATTTCCAAATGAATCAAACGCAAAGAAGAACAAGTCATTTATTCCAAATATGGTTTTGCCATATACTTCGGACAAATTGGACATGTTTTGATTTATTTGAAAAATGCTGGGGACAGGGTGTTGATTTTTATGTCTGAATTCGGCGGGGCCCAATATATAACCAGAATCTAAAATTATACCGCCACATATATTATAGATATTCAACATATACGAAGGTAACGTCGCAGCATGTATTTTTTGTAAATTTATATTTGTAACACTTGTTTGACTGGGGGTGGGCGGGGGTGCCAGAAAGGCCCCACGTGATTTCATATTTCCCAAAAAATCTTGAATTTCCATAATGCGTGTTTCCCTGGGTTTATTGTCTGCGGTTTGTGGAAACGGTTGCGGCAAATTGATTCAATCTGTCGGGAACCGCATTACCACCGTTGCCGGTAATAGTAGAATGTATCGGCAGATAAATTTTTCGTGATGGGTTCGGCACCCATATTATTTCGTTTCCTGATTGTTCCAATATGAATCTGTCCAGGTTATGAGATTGCGGAAAAGTGAAACACATAAACATATTATCTATGTCCAATTTTCCACCCCAAACCAATGGTATTTTTAATCTAAAAGATATATTTCCCGGTATTTTTCGGCCGGTTAACAAATCCATAAACTCATCGCGAGACAAATTCATCAATGCCAATTCCTGGACACTGTCGCCCAACGAACGGACAAAATCGTGACAAAGTTCTTTATATTTCTGAAACCAATTTGATTCTACTGGGGTTGTTTTTGGGATTATTTGCATTATGGGCATATCAGGCATTTTCAGCTCTGATAGACGTTTTTCGGCGTTCGATTCTGTCCATTGCATCAGTGTTTCCCTATGTAATTCATAACTGTATCAATGTATGATGAAAACGCATCAAACAGTTCAGGTTCAAAATCTTCTGGCTCCTTATTATTATTTTCTGCCATAAATTGGTCCAGTTTGTCAAGTGTAGAGAATAAATGTATTGCATCTGATGTATCTTCCGCGTTACCAGATGGATTAACAATACACGCGTTGACATTGATGTCGGCGGCTGTTTCACCCAAAGTGTCTGAAAAAAACGACACCAATGTATCGATGGCCCCTTGGGTTTCCTGGGGCGATTTGTTTGTTACGCCAATCCACACAGATTGATCGTATCCCACCGCAATTGCGGGCGATTGTAACGCACCGATGGCCTTGCAGGGTTTTACGATGTATCCGGCCTGGGCAAAAATTTCACCGATTTTTTTGTTTAATTCACTGTTTGGTTGTGTTGATGTCGCCATTGTGTTTGCAACAGGTGCGATTTGATGTTGCGGGGTGACCCGTAATGCCGTTCCACTCACAGGACTCAAAGGGCGGGTTAATCCAACGGGCATTGGTTTAGTTGGTTGGTCTTCCACCGATGTGTTTTGTGGGGCAACCGTTTTATCCGATGGTGTTTCCATTGGTTTTTGTTCATTCGAAATTTTGTCGGGTTGTTTAAGTGCCACCGGTAATGGTATTTTACGAAAACGCGGGCGAATACATATATACAGCCCGATTATTCCAACCAATATCGCAACAATCAGCGACAAATAAAACCCGTCCCGGACCGGTGCACGTGATGCCTGGATTTCCGATAAATATGCCCAATGTGTTGATGAAAATATGTTAAAACCATATTTTATGTTCATCCAAAACGTGGTCGCCAGCGTAATTGTCAGCAACCATAATATCCCCAAAAAAAATTTATCTAAATTTATTTTCATTTCTTTTTTAGATTATATCATTTTTGTGGTAAAATAAAAAGCGTTATGATTATAAAAACCGATTATCTTTATGAAGACATTACCGATAAAGTTGCGTTATGGGTGCCTGACGGGGGTTGCGATAATTCGGTTTTGGTTCGGTTTTCTGATGTTGCGATTGGAAATAATGTTGAAAAAATATCTGGGCCGGCTGGTG
>JAFSST010000049.1 GCA_017450905.1 Alphaproteobacteria bacterium | reverse complement strand
GTTTGGATATGGAATCAATTAAATGTCCAAAGATGCAGGAAGTTTTACAAACCGCTGATGTTAATCAAGATGGATGTGTTTCTGTTTCGGAATTTGATGAAGCAAAAAAATCTATGCCACGTCCGGAAAAACATCATCGTATGTAATAAAAAAAACAAAAATAGAAACGGTGCTTTTCAGCACCGTTTTTTGACTTTTTTTTAATTATTATTCAATGTTTGCATATTCACAAAAACCTTCGTTGGTATCGCAACGTGAAATTGTGCCTTCGCTGATAAAATAACCCTGGGCATGCAAACAGGCCGGACAAACTTTTGGGGCCTCGGTCCCAATGTGCCACATACCACAGTTTGTGCAACGCCACATAACGATTTTATCTTGTTTAAACAATGTGCCGTTTTCAATCGCTTCGGCCAAGGCACGGAATCTGGATTCATGATAACGTTCCGCATAGCCGATATTTTTCAAGACTTCTGCAATAGATGTAAAACCTTCTTCGGCGGCGATTTGTGCAAAACGCGGATACATATCGGTGTTTTCTTCGTGTTCACCGTATGCCGCCGCCTGCAAATTTTCCAATGTTGTGCCAATTTTTCCCGCCGGAAAAGATGCGGTTATTTCCAACGCCCCACCTTCCAGAAATTTAAACAAGCGTGATGCGTGTTCGCGTTCTTGTTCGGCTGTTTCTAAAAAGATTTTGGAAATCGCCTGGAAACCTTCGTCTTTTGCCTTGGATGCAAAAAATGAATAGCGATTGCGTGCCTGGGATTCGCCCGCGAATGCGATTAACAAATTTTTTTCCGTTCTGGAACCTTTTAATGATACCATTTGTTTTTCTCCTTTTTCGTTTTAATTCACGTGTATAATATACCAGAAATATGGTAAAAATCAAAAGTTATTTGACACGGTTTGCACAATCATTTTCAATCGCGTGTATAACGTGTTTATATTCATCATAAAGTTTGATACCAAGATAGGCACGGGACTCTTCTACGGTGCGACCATACCCAAGATACGTTCCACGCCGAGTTACATATTTTGCAACGACATAATCGTATTTTTTGGAATCTGACACAAACGGACCATAGCAATTATATCCAACGTGTTTTGCATTCCAAAATTCGAACAATGTATTTTCCGTCCGATTTATCTTGTCGAAAATGACCATATCAATACCACGAACATTTATTATTTCGTATGGAAAATCCCTTTGGACGCGCCACATTCCACCGATAAACGCCAAACTGGCCATATCGTAATTCTTCACAGGGAACCGATTACCCGCCTCGTCTGTTGCCACGCCCCCGGCATAAACCGCATCAGTCCAAGCCGCAGATTTTTCACGTGTGTTTTTATATTCGTCCAATGGATTAGTCCAACAATCCATTGATGTTGGCTTTCTGTTTTTATCAAAAATCATTATTCACCTGCCCCTAAAAACATTTTTTCTATTGCGGTAATTAATTCCGAAATACCTATACGACCCGCGGCACTTATGGTTAAAACCTCTGGCTTTTTCTTTCGACCAAAAGATTTTTTGAACGCGGTCAATTTTTCCTTTAACTCTTCGGCACTTATTGCATCGATTTTATTCAAAACCACCATTTCAGGTTTGCCAAGCAAACCACCACCATAACTGTCCATCTCATGACGAATTGCCGCATAGCGTGCCGCTAAATCTGATTCCGTTGCATCAATGACATGTAATATCATTTTCGTGCGTTCGGCATGCCCCAAAAAACGGTCCCCCAGACCAACACCGGTATGAGCACCTTCGATTAATCCAGGCAAATCAACCATAACAAATTCACGATTATGGGCGTACATAACCCCCAATTGTGGATTCAATGTCGTAAAAGGATAATTCGCAATTTTCGGTCGTGCCGATGTAACCGCCGACAATAATGTAGATTTACCAGCATTCGGGAAACCAACCAATCCAATATCCGCAATCAACTTTAACCGCAAAACAACGGTCCGTTCTTCACCGGGCAATCCGTCATTTGCCTGACGCGGGGCACGATTGGTCGGACTTTTGAAATGCAGATTTCCCCAACCACCATTTCCACCGCGTGCCGCCAGATATTCCATACCATCAACATTCAAATCAGCATATTCGATTTCTTCATTTTCGGACAAAATGACCGTTCCCGTTGGAACAGGCAATACCAATGTTTCGCCCGAAGCACCGGTCCGCATTTTTCCCATACCGTTTTCACCACGCTGGGCCGCAAAGTGCATTTTGAATCGATAATCGATTAACGTATTAACGTTTGGCACCGCACGGAAAACGACATCGCCACCGCGACCACCGTCACCACCGTTTGGTCCACCAAATTCTATATATTTTTCCCTGCGAAACGTGGCCGCACCGTTGCCACCATCGCCCGCCTTGATAAAAATTTTTGCCTTGTCTAAGAATTTCATTGTTTTTTGTGATTAGTGTTTGTGAATTGTGGTCAGTGTTGGCATAATTGCCACACAAACCGATTTGTTTTTTATCATTATAACTTAAAAACTTGCTTTTTCCAGTGTAAAGATTATAATTATTTTGTCACTTCGGTGAAGATGATTCTGAAATCTTTGCAGAATAGTCGTTTTGGACCCGGGGGCGGTACCCGGCACCTCCACCACTAAAAATATGGGGGGTGTATTAGTTTCGACAGACGCAGTAAAGGCAAAAGACTGAATCCGACATGGTTGTCGTTAAATACCACTAAAAACATGAATGGCGATAGAATCGCTGCGAACGACAATGTTCGCCTTGCAATGGCTGCCTAATATGGCGTTGGATATGGTTGGCAATTGTTAACCTGTCCGTTTTAGCTTTTGCGGGGCCCACCGGGTGCCTGGCACCAGAAACCCGGTAAAAAAACTTTATTAGGAACAAAGGGTATAAAAATGTTAGGAAAAATTAAAAAAGTATTTTTTAGCGGCGTTTTCGGCGTGTTATATATTTCTTTCGTTGGTCAACTGATTTATATTTTGGGTTGGGTTGATTCAATTGAAGATAAAATGAAACTTTTGGCATTATTGTCTGTTGAATGGTTGGTTTTGATTGCTGCACGTTATTTATCAAAACGTTCCAGTTCCAGCCAACAACGCAGTGGTTTTAACGGTCATCGCCGTTAATCCATTAACGGAATTTTCGAAAATCCCCGATTATCGGGGATTTTTTTATTATCCTTGAAAACAAAAAAAATATGTCTATATTAAACATACTATGAAAGAATTTATTTTACCTTGTCGTGATTTAGTCGTCCAACCAGGAATAACCGTTCCGGTTTATATTGACAACACGATTTCTATTTCTTGTATCGAGGCTGCGGCCACATCGACCCAACGTCTGATATTGGTTCCACAACACTGTGCGGGATACCCAACCAACGCCACCGACATATACGAATATGGAACGATTGGCGATGTTGCACACGTTCTGCGTATGCCTGATGGTGCGATTCACGCAATTGTTCGCACAACGGATGCGGTCAAATTAAAAGACATATCGGTTAATGATGGTTTGTTTACCGCTGAAATTGAAAAGATTCCTGCGTTGGATGATATGAATGATGAAAAAACCGTGATGATGCGGGAAAAAATCTTTGACACTATTCAATCCATGGCACTGTTTCGCAAGTTAAAGGTTGATAAAATTCGCAACATTATTCAAAACTATCCGTTGCCCGCCTTTATTGATTCCGTTCTACAAACAGCCGAGATAGACACCGATATCGCGATTAAGATTTTAACTACACCATCGTGGTACGACAAATTGGTCATTTTATTTGAACAAATTAAAATTATCTATGAAACGTCCAAGGTCGAAGAGAACATCAATCGCCGCATCAGCATGCAAATCGAACAAGGTCGGCGTGAAGCAATTTTACAGGAAAAAATGCGTGCCATACAAAAAGAAATGGGCGAAGACAGCGAAGAAGCCGATTCAGAAAGCATCCGCAAAAAAATCGAAAAAACTAAACTGCCAACCGAGGCACGTGAAAAAGCGATGTCTGAATGGCGGCGTATGCGGAATATGTCCCCAATGTCAAACGAAGGTGGTTTAATCAAAACATATCTTGATGAATTATTGGCGATGCCGTGGAACAAGTCTGATAAATCTGAAATTGATTTGAATACTGCACGCAACGTATTGGATACCGAACATTCCGGGATGCGTCCGGTCAAAGAACGTATTCTGGAACACATTGCCGTAATGAAAAAAACCAAATCCAACCGTGGCAGTATTTTATGTTTTGTTGGTGCACCAGGGGTTGGAAAAACATCGTTATGCAAATCTATTGCGAACGCCCTGGGGCGTAAATACTGTCGTATTTCATTAGGCGGCGTGTCGGATGAATCACATTTTCGCGGACATCGCAAAACCTATATCGGGTCGCAACCTGGGCGTATTATGGATGCGTTAAAACGTGCCAAGGCAAATAACCCGGTTATTGTTTTAGATGAAATCGACAAAATGGGACGCGATTGGCGGGGCGATCCGGAATCGGCTTTGTTGGAAATTCTGGACCCAGAGCAAAACAAAACTTTCCGCGATCATTATTTGGAAGTTGACTTTGATTTATCAAATGTTTTGTTCATCGCGACCGCGAACAGTCTAAATATGTCCAGTGCATTAAAAGACCGTATGGAAATCATTGAAATTCCCGGATACAGCGAAGATGAAAAAGTTCAGATTGCTCGCGAACATTTGATTGGTCGTGCCGCCGCTGATACCGGATGGGATATCAATAATATCGAGATTTCAGATGATGCATTACGTCATATAATTCGAAAATACACTGCCGAGCAAGGTGTTCGTGAATTACAACGTGAATTGACGGCTATTTTACGCCGCACGTTATTGGAAAACAACGGTGAAGATGTAAAAACAAACTTTACAATTCAAAAGATTGATGATTTGTTATCCATACGTCAATCAGCCGGCTTTTCAAAACGAATTGGTTTTGGTGTTAATGCGTAAACAAAATGGATTTGTTATGATTCTGGTTATAAATACTTCGGGAAACGGTTTGGAATTTGTTTTGGACAATCATCACAAAATTGTAACGGTTGAAAAACAATCAACGGCATTACCGTCCGAAACAGAAAAGTTTTTATCAGAATGTGGCGTGAAATGGACTGATTTAAACGCGATTGGTGTCGTTGTTGGTCCGGGCAGTTTTACCGGCATTCGTATGGGGATTGCATACGCCAAGGGTTTGGCATTGGGATTAAAAATTCCGGTTATTCCAATTAACGCATTTGAAATATATTTGGCAAAAACGCCTGATGCCTTTGTTGCGATTGATTCCGGACGTGGCGATTTCTTTGTTGCATCAAAATTGCACGAACCTTGCACAATGAGTATCGAAGAAGTAGAAACGGAACAGATGAAATGTCCGCAAACGGTTGGACATAAACCGTTTGATTTGACCGATGCAATCAATGTAATTAATCAAAAATTAGCGACCGCATCAAACGAACCTGTTGTTCCGATGTATCTGCGTCCCAGTTATGCCGAAGAAAAAACAAAAAATGCTTGACAAAATCGCAGAACTTCATAAACTTTGTTTTCCGCACAAACCTTGGTCTGCGGATGATTTTGGCGAATTAAAGAAATCGGGGTGTGAAATCGTGGCCAGTCAAAACGGCTTTATCGTTTGGCGAACGGTTTTAGATGAATCAGAAATTATAACGATTGGCGTTCATCCTGATGCACGCGGAACCGGTATTGCAATCGCGATGATTGGTTTGATGGAAAACGAAATCAAAAAAAATGGTGCAAGCAAAATCTTTCTGGAGGTTTCGCACACAAATACGCCTGCAATAAAACTGTATGAAAAATGCGGTTTTGGGCAAATTGGCAAACGGAAAAATTATTACAGCGATGGCACTGATGCCATTTTAATGCAAAAAGATATATAAAGGCGAAACAAATGCAACAAAAAAACATCGAAGTGTTATTACCAAATATAGTGAAAAACATTGTTTCTCACTCGTTGGGGTTGGATTACAACCAAACAGCAAATTTAACATCAGACACAAATCTGATTAAAGAACTAGGGGCTGATTCTTTGGATATTACCGATATAGTAATCCAGGTTCAGGGCAAAACAGGGAAAATCCTCACGCCAAACCAGGAAGCATACTTGTATGAAATTATTTACGATAACCCGACCATTGGGACCATTATCAATTTTATTATGAATCCAAATGTACCAACACAAATAAAAGCGATTAATAATCTTAAACAAACGACACAAGAACATACCGATAAAGGAAAGGTTATTACCAGAATAATCACCAATCTGAAATCTAATTTATTTAATAAACAAACAAATATCAGCAAATAAATAATAATCGCCCAAATGGGCGGTTTTTATTTATCATTAACAAAATCCAACACACGTGAATCAAAAATCACATCACGTTCACCGATTGGTCGAACAATGTGCATATCATCCGCCCTGCGTGTTCGCGACAACGCAACATAAGTTTGTCCGTGTTCAAATGCACCACGTGCAATATCAACAATAACCGCATCCAATGTTTTTCCCTGGGCCTTGTGTATTGTCATGGCGTATCCCAATGCCAACGGGAATTGTTTATACGCACCTGTTTCGTTTTCAATCAAACGGTCATTTTCATCACGAGTGTATTCAATCTTTTGCCACTTTTCTGGTTTGACCGAAACAACATCACGTTTATGGTTTAACAATTCCACAATTATTTCGCGTTGTCCCAAACTTTTAACAATTCCCATTGAACCATTGTGCCACTGATTGCCATTTTTAACAAAAACAACCAACGCCCCAACCTTTAATTCTAACTTTATTGGGGCCGGCACATCGCGTTCCGAAAAATTTCCGGACAATTCCCCGACATAAGCCACCGCAGGTGCGGCAATTTGTTCAAGTCTTTCCGTGTTTATCCGTTCCGCCACCGCACGAAATGGCGTTATCAAAACCGCGTTTCTAAGACGGTCCTGGTCCGATATTTTTAATTCGTTAAAAAATGGCAACGCATCCATTTTTCCAGAACGCAACGCAGTTAATTTTTCCAACAAATCCATATCGTTTTGACGATAAACCAAATCAAATGAAAAACGAACAAAATTGGCACGATGATAAACATTACTGTCGAAAAAATACGCTTTTTCGTGTTCATAGGCCTGTTCATAAAACGGTGCCGCATCGCGGGTTACGACCGGTGGCAATTGAAACAAATCGCCAATAGCCACAATTTGCAATCCGCCAAACGGTTCATTGTTACGGCGTGCCTGGCGTGCCAAAACATCCATGGCATCCATAACATCCGGTGCAATCATCGATACTTCGTCCAAAATTAAAATGTCTGCGGCCGTTAAAATGTTACGCACCTTGGCCTTTAATTTCAAAAATTCAGGGAACACAAAATCACGTGGTTGAATTTGAAACATTGAATGAATTGTTTGCCCACCAACGTTCAACGCCGCCACCGCGGTTGGGCAAGCACACAAAACACGTTTTTTTGTTGCCGATTTTACATAATTTATAAACGTTGACTTTCCGGTTCCCGCCTGACCCAGAATCAAAACATTTGAATGCGTTTTTTCGATTGTTTCGAACGCTTTTTTCTGAATATCGCTTAAAATCTGGACTAATTCACTCATAGGCCTGATATTTGCACAAAAATTCAAAAAAATAAAGCATAAATAAAAATTTTAACTTGCAACAACACTAAAAAGATATATAATTACCGCCGTGGGTTATTAGCTCAGTTGGTTAGAGCGGAGCGCTCATAACGCTTTGGTCGTGGGTTCGAGTCCTACATAACCCACCAACTTTTGTTATATAAGAAAAGTTCAAAAAACACGCCATTGGCGTGTTTTTTGTTTTTAATCCTGGGTATATGAACCAGTTTTCTCTTGCCTTGGGCTGGTATTTTTTTCTAACATTAATCGTCCAACAGAGAGAATTTTTAACATTATGCTTTTACACGACAATTTCTTTCGAAAAAAACGCATTGGGAAACAATCCCCTGGGGGCATATTGGAATCTGTTGGCAACTGGGGTATAAATTTATGGACACAAACAATCGAAACGCTGTGTTTTATACGTTTGGTTTTTGCATCCCTTGGGCGATTGATACGCGGCAAGGTTTTATTCCGCCCTGTTGATTTGTGGTGGGAACTGGACAAGGCCGGCGTTCGTGCCATACCCATTGTTTGTTTAATCAGTTTTATGATTGGTTTAATTATCGCGTTTGTTGGAAATATGCAATTAAAACTGTTTGGTGCGGAAATTTATGTGGCGGCATTGGTTGCGATTTCAATGATACGAATTTTGGGTGCAATTATGACGGGAATAATTATGGCGGGTCGAACCGGTGCATCGTATGCCGCGGAAATTGCATCTATGCACCTTAATGATGAAACAGATGCATTGAAAACTATGGGAATTTCACCAATAGATTTCTTGGTTTTGCCACGCGTATTGGCGTTGACTATTACTATGCCGGTGCTGACAATTTTATCGGATATTGTCGCCATATTTGGTGGTATGTTTGTCGCAAGTTTAATAATGAACGTTTCGATAATGGAATACTGGCAAACAACGATGGATTGGCTGTCGTTCAACAATTTTGCAATCGGTGTATTACACGGATGGCTGTTCGGTTGGGTGATTGCGATTACCGGATGTTGGTGTGGGATAAAATCGTCAAGAACTGCGAACGGTGTTGGACGTGCGGCAACACGGGCGGTCGTAAACGGGATAATCGGATGTATCGTAACAACTGCGATATTGACAATTGTGTTCAACTGGTTGGATATATAAATGAAGAAGGCAAACGAACCTTTTATTCAAGTAAAAAATTTAAGTATCGCATACGGCGACAACCTGGTCGTGCGTGATTTAAACTTTACAATAAATCGCGGTGATGTTTTTGTAATTATGGGTATGTCCGGCTGTGGGAAAAGCACCGTTATGCGTTCCATAATCGGACTTGTTCGCCCAAGTGCGGGACACATATTGATAAACGGTATGGATTTATGGGCATTGTCGGAATCCGAACGCAGCAAGATAATTGAAACGTTTGGTATTTCGTATCAAAGTGGGGCTTTGTTTTCATCTATGACGATTTATGAAAATGTGGCGTTACCATTGGAAATGAAAACCGATATTCCCACATCAGAAATAAAAAAACGTGTCGAAGAAAAATTAAAATTGGTCGGATTAAGCGGATTCGGCGATTTTTATCCGAACGAAATCAGTGGCGGTATGATAAAGCGTACCGCATTGGCACGTGCGATGATTACCAATCCGCACATTTTGTTTTTTGATGAACCTGCGTCTGGATTGGACCCGTTGCGAACAAAGTTGTTGGACGATTTAATATCGGACATATCAAAAAAAACAGGGACGACCGTTGTTATGGTTACGCACGAATTGGATTCTGTTATGACGATTGCAACTAATTCGGTATTTATCGATTATGAAACTAAAACTGTTACTGGTGGCGGCAATCCGAAAACACTGTTACGCACAACCAAGGATGATAACATATTGGCGTTTTTAACACGCGACAAAACACACATTGGGGGTAAGAAATGAAGACACCAAACAAACGCATAATCGGCGGATTTTTGATATTTGGTTTTTTGTTAATAATGGGGTCGTTGCTGTTCTTTTTTGGCGGACGAATGGAACGCAATTACGTAACACCGGTATTGTTTTTCGAAGGTTCGGTAAAGGGATTGAACATCGGTGCGGGCGTATATTTTCGCGGTGTTCCCGTTGGACGCGTTGAAAAAATTCAACTGGTTCCGAATAACCAAGACAAGGTTATCATACCGGTCTATATTCGTATTGACCCGCAAATGAGCCCCAGTGGCAAAATGTCCCGGACACAAATGCACGATTGGATTCGCGATTTGGTAAAACACGGATTAAAGGGTAAATTACAAACCCAAAGTGTTTTAACCGGTCAAATGACAATTGAACTGGATTTTTATCCGCAATACCCCGAACGTATGTTGGCAGAAAAATACGGTATAAACGAACTGGAAATACCAACTGTTCCGTCAATGCTGGACGAGTTATCGCAAAACCTGGAAAAAATTCCACTGTCCGACATATCAACAAACATAAACGGATTGTTAAAGCACCTTAATGAAGACATACCGACACTGTTGCAGCAATCGACCGCCGCGGTTACCAGTATAAATAAATTGGCAAATTCTATATCAGGCCCGGGCTCAACGACCATGTCGGATTTAAACAAAATGATACGCAACGTCAGTGATGCCGCAAAATCGGTATCCAGATTAAGCGATTATTTGGAACGCCACCCCGAGGCAATGTTAAAAGGCAAAGGAGGATATTAATGTTACACATAAAAAATTTGTTATTAATTGCGGCGGTGTTGGGTATAACAGGATGCGGTTTTACCAACAAATCTGAACCATCACGATTTTATGCAATTAGCACCCCACACGTTGACCAGGTTCGCGGTCCATCAAAGTCGGTTAATGTCGGCATTGAAAATGTTTCGGTTCCACAATCAGTTGACCGGCCACAAATCGTCATAAAACAGAAAGATTCAAATATGATGATTGTTTCCGAATTTGACCGATGGATAGAAGGCTTAAACACCGCCCTGCCCGTGGCGATATCTGAAAATATGAATATGTATGCAAAAAATATAAATGCCCGTCCGATAAAAAACTCGAACGATGCGGTTAATTCGAAATACTTGGTATCGATTGATTTTGTTCGATTTGAAACGGAATCAAATGGCAAAACAACCGTGTCTGCATGGTGGACTGTTTCGGACAATCGCGGGAACACCCTGGTCCAAAAAAAGACGACCCAAAATGCCGACACACCTGAAATGGAATCAGGAACACCGAACTATGATGCAACGGTCGCACTTTACAGCAAACTGGTTGCAAAAACATCATATAAAATCGCCGATATCATCAGCGAATTAAATTAAAAAAAACGCCCAAACGGGCGTTTTTATATTTCTGTTTTTTTTCTTGTCTTGAAACATTGATATGTGCTACGCTGAAACTGTCGTGATGATTTATCGCGATGTGGTGTAGTGACCACTAACTTTTGGTGTCCGTTGGGACGTAAAAATTAAAAACTTCCAGCCAACATTTGGTTGGAGGGGGTTAATATGTTGAATAAGCCCACTATTTCCCAAAAGTTATAGTCACTAACCTCCAACCGCTTTTATTTTTAATTGCGGTTTTTCTTTTACGTGACAAGGAGGAAAACAGTGCTGTTATTTGTGTTTGTTCTATTAGTCTTGATTGTGATACCTGGGGATGGATGGTCTTGGTCTTTACATGTTGGCGATTTGACATTTCCTGTTCTGGGCGAGAAAAAGACCAATCCATCAATTAATTTACAATTTGCAAACAATGAAATAAATTACGTAAGTTTATTACCAACACAAATATCAAATTCATTACATGTAGAATATCAAAATAAAGTTTATTCTGCCTATGATATTTCAAATTTTTACGACATTCAAAACGGTCAATTGTTGTCCGCAAGTGAGGATATATCGGTCCAAGGCCTGGCCGGCGTAATCAATACTGGTTTTTATCCAAACCAGGATACACGGGTCGTAGCAAAATATACCAACAGCACACTAAATAAAAAGCTTTGGGTGTTTCATGCCGGGAATTATTACGGTTGGCAAAATTTTAGCAATTCGGTGATTGGATTTGATATGTATTATAACAGCAAAAATTATCGATACGGTCCAGGTAGCTACCTACAAAATGAAACCTTTTGGATTGATATGGATAAAAATTCTTTAAAGGCACGTTGTAATCGTTATCCCAACTGGACAACTAAAATGGCACCGTATGTCAATTTTCAATCTGATGCCCCTTTACAAATTTTTCCGGGCACTGCTAATAATACTTGGTTCAAAATATATTATTTGAAAATTTATGACAACGGTGTTCTTGTGCGTGATTTTGTTCCGGTGTTCGCAGGATTACAAATAGGTGATTTCGTTGTGCCACAAAATGGAATGTTCGATATTGTCGAGCAAAGATTTTATGCACCAACAGGCGGAACATTGAAATTCAATGGTGCCGGCAAATCGTTTTAGTTTTGCCAGCAAACGCAATTAAAAAAACGCCCGTTTGGGCGTTTTTAATTATTTATGTAAATCGTTATTGGCCAACTTTCCTTTCAATTTGACATTCACGTTTCTACGTTTTGCCATCAATCTTGCCTTTTCTGCTATTTGAAGCTGGCGATTAGCCAAAGCCAATTCAATGGTTTCTATACCAGCTCTGGATTTAATCTGGGAAATTTGTTCCATATTACCCGTTTCGTGATTAATAAAGAACACATTTAATTCCTTGCCTTTGCCATTACCGAAATCATAAACAAATGCGATATGGTCATCATCAATTTGAATTATATTTTCTTTGTCAGTGTCGGCATGATTCAACAATCCGGCATGAAATGCACCGATGTCTTTTTTGCCCGGTTTACGATACAAAATTTCAGACGACTCTTTAATCAAATCTACAAAAACACCTGTCTCGGCATCAACCTGTTTTTTCGCGGCACGTTTTGCGGCATTTTCGGCAAGTTGTGCTTTGAACTTTTCTTCCTCATCTGCTTTTGCTTTGGCTTTTTGTGCTGCCACGATTTTTTTGTTTTCCGCTATATTTCGTAATTCTTTAACCCCCTTTACTGCTGCTGTTATGGGTAAAAGAGCCACCTTTACAATCAGACCTTCTAATGCAAGGGGACCCAAATCAAAATCTCTAACAACATTTATACTTTCTTCAAAACTTTTTAACCTTCTTAATCTTTGCCGTGCCTTCCAAACCTTGTTTTCCATTTTTTCATTGTGTGCGATCAACTTATCAAGTTTTTTGCTTATCTCAATTATCCGTTTTTGTATATCTTTGGAATTTGGAAAATCTTTTTTTAAATCTTCACTCATTTCTTTTTGAAAAAATTTTTCAAAATATGCTTCATTACCCACAAAATATATACCATCCTTAACCATGTTTTTAAATCCAAGATCCATCTTGCTCAAAAACGTAACAAAACGTTTTGTGGTTTCTGGGGACTTACCACCATTTTGTTCAAAAAACGTTTTTAACTCACCAATTTCTTTGCTTAACATCCCATATTCTTTGTCACTTATAATACTTTTGCTGAAACGATGTGACT
>JAFSST010000048.1 GCA_017450905.1 Alphaproteobacteria bacterium | reverse complement strand
TGTTTTTGTATGACAATCGGGTAGAATTCCTTTAAATACCCAATAATCATCATTTCCGTCGTGAGATAACCATATCCCGTTTGTTTTTGATTGGTTTTTAGAGGTCGATTTGCCTAGTATATGAACAAAAAGCCCATCTTTGCATTCACCATCGTCTCTGTTATCAACAAAATAACAATCGTTGTTATTGTTAATTCCTATGTATTCCTCTTTGGATGAATCACAAGAGTGGGAATTAGTAGTGTTGCTGAGGGGTTTGCACGTTCCTAGCATTTCGTAACCATGTCCATCAAGATTTAGGTCTGTCATTTGCTGAAAGCGTAGAGCCTGTGATATATTTGGAATTAAAACAAGTAATGTAAAAAAAGAAAGCGATAATATTTTTTTCATTTTTTATATCAAACCCCCAGTTGTGGTAATAAATTGTTGTTGATATAATCTGTGGCGGTTTGTTCGGCGTCAGTTTGGCTGGCTGGACATTGGACACCCATTATTGCGCGAATTGAATCAGCAAAACGCGTGCCGTCTGTACATTTGCAAGCAGACATTATTGCGTTTGCAATTGCAGTTTTTAAGATTTTTTGTCTGTCTGGGTTTTCGTAATTGTGTGAACGATAAAATGCGGTTTCGGCGTCTTTTTCATCCTTGTCATATTTTTCAATGCAAGTGCGAACGAGTGCGACCTCTTCGCATAATGCATCGGACGTGCTTTTGTATGCGTTTTCATCCCGTTCAATATTTAACGGAACGTAAACAGCGGCGTTTTTGTATGGTTCGTATCCGGCGCGTTTAATGTCGTTTTTTTGCTCAAGAGATAAATCATCAAAAGTGTTTGGAAACGATGTTGCGACAATTGCGTCAATCGATGTTTTTGTTTGGTTTTGTAAAGCCTTTAATTCTGCCGCGCGTTTTTCGTATTCAGATTGCGGTTTGGTATTTGTTGTTGCGCCGGTTGGAAATGCCGTTGTTGTTGTTTTGATTGGCGTATTTTTGGCCGTTTTTGTATAATGTTCGTAAATTGTGTCGATGTATCCGGCGCAACTGGATGCATAGTTATAGTTTGGTAATTTGGATAACGCAACCATAACCTCGGGCCGGATGTCCGACAATGTGGTGTTGCGACAATTGTTACGCGTGGCACACGCGTTTTCAACCAATGATGATACCGCCCGTTCGCAATCACCGGGTTTTAATGCGGGGCCACTGTCATAGACAATTTTTGGGTATGTGGCACCATAACTGCGCGAATTGTAAAATGGATTGCCGGAATAATCTTGGACATTTTGAATCATACCGTATTGAGAAAACGGCGTCGTTGCGGCGTGTGATGCGTTTGCAACGCACGTGGTCGCAATTATGCAGAAAACCGATAAAAATTTATGGTTTGATAACAATTCTCCCTGCCCTTATGTTATGCATTATAACAAAAACAGAATTGTAAAGAAAGACAAAAATCCGCCGGCGAATAAAAACGGTGCGAACGGGATGAATTTTTGTTTGTGTTGATGTCCCCATATCATACCAAAAATACACGCAAATACCAAGGCTATTGCCAATCCGGTTGTTCCCAACCATAACCCAGCAACCGCCAATAACTTGATATCACCCATACCAATTGGGGTGTTTGTTTTGTCGGTTGCTATGCGTTCAAAAATAATTCCGATAATTGCCGCCAACGCATATCCCAAAACCGCACCGGCAACCGATTCGGCGGTTGTGCAAATCCACGGGAAAAAGTGGGTTATAATCAATCCGATTAACATCAACGGAAATAAATACGCATCAGGAATGATTCTGCGCCGGAAATCCGCCACAGATATGCGCCATATGCAAAATGCGGCACCGATTAATAAAGCCCCAAAAAAAGCGTAAAAAAACATTAATTCCCCCTTGCATTGCGATTCGGAAATATGATACACTTACACATATATATAAAACAAGGATTTTCGTGATATGGCTACTGGTTGGGATGCAAATAAATTAAAAAAATTAAAAGTTTTGATTGGCAAGGGTTTGTCAACATCTGAAATCGGCAAACGATTAGAGATGAGCAAGAACGCCGTCGTTGGAAAATTAAATCGGTTGGGTTGGAATTTAAAGGCCACAACGGGTAGTGCTGTGCGCAAGGCGTCGTCTTCGACAACATCGGCAAAAAAAACCACAACCGCCAAAAAATCAAAACTGCCAATTTCCAAGAAAATTGCACCGGTAAAGCCGGTTGTTATGCCCAAGGCTAAACCGGCGGCAAAAAAAACGGTTGCGAAAAAAACAATAACAAAACCGGCACCTGCGCCCAAGGCAACGCCAAAGTCGCCCAAGGTTGCGGTGGCGGACAAGCCTGTGGTAAAACATTTGCCGCGGGCGGTTGATGCCGGCAAAAAAGGTGCGTCAAACCTGGCAATGCATCAACGTATTATTCAACATTCGTTGGAAATGGCGGCGTTAAAGCCAAATCAATGCAGATGGCCAATCGGGGATCCGGATTCGGAAAACTTTCATTTTTGTGGCGAGCCTGTATTTGTTGGCAAGCCGTATTGTTATGAACATTGTCGCCAAGCGTATCAATTTACCGCACCAAAAAAGAAATAATATAAAAAACATCTGGGGGATAAAATGCCAAGTGGGAAAGAGAATTTAGTTTTAAAACCGTCTGAATATAAAATCAACGGGAATTCTATTCGTGCCTTTTATGACAACCAAGGCAAATTGGTGTTTGTCCTGGATTTGAATCTAAGCGAGACCAAGCCAAATGTTTTATTGGTTATGGCGTCGCGTGGAAATCGTAAATGGGATGATGTGTTGGCCAATGATTACGGATTGGATTTGGAATTGGTTCGACCCAAAAAAGATAATAAATATCAAAAACTGGATGTCGAATATGATGGTTTGGCGGTTTATGATAATTTAATTCGTGCATATGAAAATGGTGATAATCTGAAAAAGTTTTTATCAGACTTGTCTGAATTTCGCGTGATTGCGGTGCGAAATTCTGCCGCGGAACGGTTGCAGGCGGCGCGTGCGGTTGCGGACAATGCGCGCGAAACAATTGAACGGACCGGGGATACAATTGTTGAATTGCAATCAAAAATCAAGGCGGTGCGTTCGAAAATATCTGGGTTGCGTCGTGGTATTGGACGCGAGCCAACCAAGGAATCGGCCGCGAAAATTTTAAAAGCCGAGGCACAGTTGGATGCGTTGAATGCTAAATTGACGCGCGCGCAAAAAAGATTGGAAAATGCGAATAAACGTTTGTTGACGGCACAATCTGATATTGATGCGGCACAGTCTGTGTTGGATTTGTTGCCTGGTGTGGCGGATGATACCAAGTTTAAAACAATTGGTGCGCCGATTGTTGCACCACGGGCGGTGACGCGTGATGATGATGACAACGTGGATGTTGCAGATGATGAGGTTGCGGATGATGCGGATGATGATTCTGAATCATCTGATGTTAAGCCGTTGTTTGATAAAGATCCAAATATCTTAAATGAAAAAATTGCGTTCAAACCTATTGATTTTGATTTGCCGTCTGATATGAAAAATACAGATGATGCAGAGACAATTGTTGATGATACGTCTGATATGTCGGAAGAATTGGATAATGTAAGTGCGCCGGATGTTAATGTGGATGATAACACCCAAACAAAAGCACCGGCAATTGCGTTTGAACCGCCACGTGCGATAATGGATGCGGTTAATATACCGGACGGTTATGATAATGCGGATTCTGATGTAAAATTAGACGATGTTTATTCTGATGCGGAAACGGATGTTGATTATAATTTGGATGCACCGACGTCGATAATGGATGATGATACGCATTCGGATGTGGATAAAAACGCGGAGTATCAGGCACCACAAAATGCGCCGGTATTGGATTCGTTGAAAAATGTTGACAATGTGCCTGTGGCGGATGAAACGGTTGATTATAACGATGTGCCGGTGTTGGAAACAGATGCAAAAGAAAATGAAATTGTTGCGGCTGATAATCCGTTGGCTGGAAATAATACGAACAAGGTTGTTGCGCCGGCACCGGTGCCGGGTGATGTGTCAAATATGGTGCGGCCTGTGGCGCCGGGAACACATCAAAATGTTATGACGGATATTCCAAAACAATCTGGGACGGCGCAACGCAAGCCGGGCTTGTTGTATTATGTGTTGTTGTTGGTTTTGATTGCTTTGTCGGTATTTACATTGTGGTTGTATCAACGGTCAAATGTATCTAATGATGCGGTGCCGACATTGGTTGTTGAAAATGTAAAAACACCTGAGGTGCCGGTTGTTGCCGATGCGCCAGATGTGACGGATAACGAAAATCCATTTGTTGCCGAGGGTGATGATGCCCCGGGGTTAAGGCAACCCGTAATGGAACAAGTTGTCCAGGATTCTTTGGATAAAATTGCGGATGCGGCGGACGTCCCCGTGTCCCATAATGACGAACCACAACCGTATGAAGAAGATGTTGCGGCGGAACAAAATGTTGATGTAGCGCCTGAACCGGCGACGCCTGTGGTTGTTAACAAACCAGAATACAAGGTTTCCCAAGAAAATGTCTTTACCAATGGTGATATGGGTGGTGGAAATTTGTGTGCGGGCGATATTGCGCCAGATGCAAATGGTTGTTGCCCGGGTGAAACATATTCAACGGTTAATGGACAAAAGGTTTGCTGTCCGGATGACGGAACGGATTGCTTTCCACCAATGTTTTAAATAAAAAAACACCCGTAAAAATGCGGGTGTTTTTTTATTATTAATATTTTCTTTATTCTTCAATTGTTTCAATAACAACCATCGCGGCAGAATAATCCGATTGATCGGTGATAGACAAATGTATTTTTGTTGTGGCGCCATCGCATAATTCTTTTAATGCGGTCTTGGCACCACCATTCAACAATAATTCAGGTGTTCCCATATCATTATGAATAACAGAGACATCAGAAAAACTGATGTTATCGCCAAATCCGGTATGTAAAGCCTTTAAGCAAGCCTCGCGCGCAGCCCAAAAATTTGCTAAATGTTTTTCGGCATTTGCATTGTCGTTGTCGGCGTATTCTAATTCGTTTTTTGTGAATATGCGTTGTTTTTTAAATGCAGACCAATCCAAAAAACGATTGCATTCAACCAAATCAATTCCAATTCCGATAATCACTTTTTCCCCCTTGAAATGTGTTTTTATAACCAAGGGTATATTGTATGTTTTAAACGATTCGTGCAAGTATAATCATATAAAAAAATTATATAAAAAAATCCCCGGTTTTTCCGGGAATTTTTCGGTTATTCGCATACCCATTTTTCAATATCAATGTGTTGGGTGTCGTCGGCACAAATGCATTTCCGGTAATGTACATTGTATTCAGACCCTTCGGGACACGGTTCGCAGGTTGCCTTTGTTGGGTTAAAGTGCAATCCTTCCTCGGCACAAGCACATCCGCCGGCAGTGGCCATATATGGTGCGTGTTCCGGACATTTTTCGCACATATCTTTTTCAGTCCACCAGAAATATTGTGGATTTGTTGCACATACTTCTTGTGATGCCTCAACACATTTTCCCTCGGTTGAAGAGAACATTGTTCCTTCGTCACAATATACACAGGCCTTGTTGTGAACATCGAAATTTAGTGTTGTATCATTGCAAGTGCAGGTTCTGGACGTTGTGTTGTATGGGGCGTTTTCAGGACATTCAACGCAGGCGTTTTCATATGGGCTCCACGCCATATGTTTTTGTGCGCATTCGGTTGAATTTGTTGCAACTGTGCATATGCCGGTTGTTGCGTTAAATGTTGCGGCTTTGTTTTCGCATATACAACGTGGCAACGAAGTGTTTTCCATAGATTCTTCGTTAAAGTATGTACCTTCGGGACATTGATTACATTTGCTGCCGTTCCAGTATGTGCTGGGTTCTTTCAAACAATCGTTTTCTTCGGCGGCGTCGATACATTTATATTCCCCAGAAACAATGGTGAATTTTTGTGTTGGTTCTTTGCAGATGCAACGCGCCAATGAAGTGTCTTTCATAGAGTTTTCATTGAAATATGTGTCGTCTGGACAGGCTTGGCATTCGCCTTTGACCGTATTCCAGAACATATAGAATGTTTCTTTACATTTGTTTTCATCCAAGACAACATCCTCATTTGCCGCCGCGTTGGCCGTTGCCGCGGTTGCAGCAATGTTCGCCACCGATGTTGCAATGTTTGATGACGCGCGAATACCAGATGTTTGAATTGACGCATCCTTGGTCTTGGCGGTTGTTAATTTCGATGAAATTGCGTTTGCATTTGTATTTGTTTCTGATGAATCCAATTTAACCTTGCCAGACGAATCAACAACCAATCCACCATTTAACAATTTAGATAAATCAGCCATTGTTACCACGGCGGAATTAGTATCATCCTTGGTTGCAAAACCGGCGCTGGATAATGCGGATTTAACATTGTCGTTTGCCAAACTGGATTGCAATTTTGTTGCAAAGTCCTTGGATGATACGACGTCTGTTGTCTTGGCGAACCCAGCGTTTGTCATTGCGGTTGATAAATCCGCGGTCTTGGCGAAACCGGCACTGGCCAAGGCGGTTTTTACGCCACTGTCAGATTTGTTTAATTCGGTTTGCAATTCAGACGCCAACGATGTTTTTGTTACAACATCCGATGTTTTTGCGAAACCGGCACTGGCCAAGGCGGTTTTTACACCGCTGTCAGATTTGTTTAATTCGGTTTGCAATTCAGACGCCAATGATGTTTTTGTTACAACATCAGACGTTTTTGCGAAACCGGCACTGGCCAAGGCGGTTTTTACACCGCTGTCAGATTTGTTCAATTCGGTTTGCAATTCGGACGCTAATGCGGTTTTTGTTACAACATCCGATGTTTTTGCAAAACCTGCATCCGATAACGCTTGCGAGAAATTGGATTTTGACAAATTGTCCGTTGTTAATGCCTTGGCACTTAATTCTTCAACAGCGGTTTTTGCCGCAAAGTTGTTACCCAAAGCAGTTTTTAATGCACTGTTTTCTTTGTTTAAATCCGTGGTTAATTGTTCGGTTAAACCTTCTTTAGTTACGACATCGGCCGTTTTAGCAAATCCGGCATCGGCAAACGCTTTTTTAACCGTGCTGTTTTCTGCAGACAACTGTGTTGATAAGTTACCGGCGGTTAATGCATTTGATTCCAATGTGCTGGTGCGAGTTGTTAAATCGGACACGGCGCCGGTTGTTGCATATCCCGCCAGTTTTGTGTCAAATCCGCTTTCGATGCTGGATCTGGCTGTTTTGATTTTGTTTGCAATACTGCCAGTTGTGTTTTCATCACCATCTAATTTCGATACGGTTGATGATAACGTATCCACGGTGGATTTTCCGGCAAATGTTCCGTTTAATTTAGATGTCAGGGTTTCTGTGGAAACATCTGTTTTTGTTGCAAACAGTGGTGTTGCGTTCGAGTCATTTGATACAATGCCACGTGTTTTTAAATCTGCAACAATCAAATCGTTTACATCAGACGATTTTGTAAATCCTGAATTTTTTAATCTGTATGCAACAGAACCTTCGACGGTATCGGCGCCATCCAATTTTTGAACGGTTGTTTTTAATCCGCTGATTGTTGTATCGGCCGATATTTTACCCGCAACCAATGTGCCCAATTCTGAATCTGTTTTGGCAACTTTCATTGCGGCCGGTGCCGATACGCCGGATTTGCTGGAAGACCAAGAAATTTTGCCGGTTGTTTCGTCAAATGCCGGTGTAAATGTTGCGCCATCGGCACCGTCTTTACCTTTGATAAGTGATGCAAATTGTGATTTGCGATTATCA
>JAFSST010000047.1 GCA_017450905.1 Alphaproteobacteria bacterium | reverse complement strand
CTTTATTGACAGTAATATAAAAATATCGGTACGGATTTCGTATAAGATGGTTTTCTTGAATAAAATATCGCCCTTGACAAAAGTGTTATTTTGTATTATATTAATATTGTCAAGAGTAAGGGGGTATATGATGTTATACAACGAACAAGAACATAAACAATATATGAAAAAAAGAAATCGTTTGACTGGCTGGGCTGCGGTTTTGAGCTTGGCTGGATTTATGGCGGTGTATTTGGCGGCCAGTACTGATGATGCGCGTACGATTTATCACGATGAAACCGCGGCATCTGAAAAAATAACTATTCCGATGGCAATTGGTGGGACTGCGTCGGTGTTGGCGGCGACCGCTTTATTGGCAATCCGCAATAAAAAATACCCGGAAAGATAAAAAAATTGCGATTTTATAAATGCCGCCGGGAAACACGGCGGTGTTTTGTTTTATAATAAAAAATACTTGATATATGCTGGAAATTTGGTAAATTATTGGTGTATAAAAGGATTTAATCTTATGAAACGTTCTGATGTTATCAGAACCATCCAGGTTCAATTCAAACATATGCGCGCGGTGGACGCGGCGGCGATGTTGGATACTGTGATGGATTCTATGATTGATGCCGTGTCAACCGGCAATCGTATTGAAATTCGTGGCTTTGGTACTTTCCAGCCACGTACGCACGCCGCAAAAACGGGGTATAACCCGTCAACGGGCCGTCCCCAGGAAATTCCGGCGAATACGACGGTGTTATTTAAACCCAGTCGTGAATTAACAAAAAAAATGAACGGATAATCAATGCTTTTCAAATCAAAACGGGGTATCCAGACCCAGGATCGCAATCGTTACGATCGCGTTCCTAAATTGATGTGGATAAAATGCGAATCCTGTGGAAAATTGGTTTATTATCGTGATTACAAGGATAATCATTATGTTTGTCCGCGTTGTGGGCACGTGTTTATTATGTCGCCTAAACAACGGTTTAATTTGTTATTTGATGATGCAAATTGGCAAAAATTGAATCTGCCAAAATGTACGGATGATCCGTTGGAATTCGTTGACCGGGAAAGTTATGCCGACCGTTTGGCCGAGGCACGTGCCGACACGGGGGACGAGGACGCGGTTGCGGCGGCGGATGGAAAAATTGGTGGCGTGGATGCAACGATTTGCGTGTTAAATGGGTTCTTTATGATGGGCTCTATGGGGCGCGCGGTGGGCGATGGAATTATATCGGCGATGGAACACGCGGTTGAATTAAATAGGCCGTTTGTTATGGTCACGTCCAGTGGTGGCGCACGTATGCAAGAAAATATTTTATCGTTGATGCAAATGGCGCGGACGACGGTTGATGTTAATAAATTGCACGATAAAAAAATTCCATATATCGTTATTTTAACTGACCCGACATTTGGCGGCGTGACGGCATCTTTTGCGATGTTGGGCGACGTCCATATTGCCGAGGCCGGGGCACGTATTGGTTTTGCAGGACGCCGCGTGATAGAGCAAAATATTCGTGAAAAATTGCCTTCTAATTTCCAGACGGCGGATTATTTATATGAACACGGTATGGTTGATATTGTATCTGCGCGTGCGGATTTGCACGATAATGTTGCGCGTGTGTTGCGGGTGCTGACCCATCAAACGATAGAGCCCAAGGTTATCAAGGCCCAAACACCAAAATTTGACAAAGATAAAAAAATTCGTGGTATGGGCGAAACCGATGCCTATGACAAGGTTTTACTGGCGCGGCACGAAAATCGTCCACATTTCTTGGATTATATATCGTCTATTGTTGATGATTGGACATATTTGGCGGGCGATCGTTGTTATGCCGAAGATCCGGCAATGGGTTCCGGAATTGGTTTTTGGCGTGGTATTCCGGCGGTTATTATTGGTCAAGAGGCGGGACGCACAATTGAAACGCGTCAAAAACATCGGTTTGGTATGGCAAATCCGGATGGATATCGCAAGGCTGTGCGTATGATGCGTTTGGCGGAACGTTTTGATTTGCCATTAATATCTTTGTTTGATACCGCGGGTGCAAACGCGGGTCGCGAAAGCGAAGAACGTGGTCAGTCCCAGGCCGTCGCAAACGCAATATCGACGGGGTTGGCTATAAAAACACCGTATGTTGCGGTTAATGTGGGCCAGGGTGGTTCCGGTGGTGCGATTGCAATTGGAACAGCGGACAAGGTTTTAATGATGGAAAATGCGATTTATTCGGTGATTGCACCTGAATCTTGTGCGTCGATATTGTGGCGTGATAATAAATTCCGTGCAACCGCGGCGGCGGCGATGAAATTGACGGCGCGTGATATGGCGGCGATGGGTGTTATTGATGGAATTATATCGGAGCCTGCGGGTGGGGCGCATACTGATTGGCAAACGACAATGGAATTGGTTGCAAATTCGGTTGTGACGGCATTGGAATCGTTGCGTGATATTCCGGTGGATGAATTGCCGGCCCGTCGTGCGGAAAAATTTATATCTATGACACGCGATGTGGAAATTTATCAACCAGAACCGGTCGAAGAATAAGGGAAAATATATATGAAACTGACAAAAGATATTCGTGAAAAAATATTGCATAATATGTTTGTTCAAAATTACAAACGTATGTGGCCGTATATGAAACCATTTTGGTTTCGCGCGTTGATGTCTGTGCTGGTGGCGATACCGGTTGGTTCGTTGGATGCGGTGATTGCATTATCGTTAAAGCCATATATGGATGTGGTTATGATTGATAAAAATCTGCAAACGGCGTGGTATATTCCGTTGTTGATTATTGGATTTACCGTTGTCCAGGGTGTATTGCGTTATATGGCGGAATATCTGAATACGTGGGTGGGTGCAAAAACCACGAATTTGTTAAAGTTGGATTTATATAAAAAGATGCTGGCGTTTGAAACAGAATTTTTTAACAAGAAAAATTCTGGGGACGTGATTTTTATGTTTAACAATAACGCAGATATGGCGTGTTCGGGATTGTTGAATAATTTGAAATCTTTTGTCCAGAAATTTTTTACCGCCGTGTCTTTGATTGCGGTGTTGTTTTATAATTCGTGGCAATTGGCGTTGGTGTGCGTGGCGATAATGTTGCTGTCGATGTTGCCGATGACAATGGTGCGTAAAAAAATCAACAGTATTATGAATCAAACAATTGCGGCGGATTCTGCGTTAATCACGGCGTATAATGAAACATATAACGGAAACAAAACGATTATTTCGTATAATTTGGATAATAATCAACGCAGTAAATTTGAAGGTGTGCTGGATGGTGTATTTCGTCTGCGTATGAAGATGTTGCAACGCACACGTTGGTTGACGCCGGTTATGCACGTTATTTTGTCGGTTGGTATTGGTTTGGCGATTTGGTTTGGTTCGTATTTGATTCTGCACGGGATTATTACCGCGGGTAGTTTTGTTTCATTTTTAACCGCATTGATTATGTTATATACACCAATTAAATCGATTGGCGGAACATATAATTCGGTATTGATGTCATTTTTGGCGATTGAACGCGTGTTTGATATTTTGGATGCGGTGCCGGCAATTACAGACCGTCCGGACGCGCGTGATATGAATCCGGATGTGCACGAAATTGAATATAAAAATGTGAATTTCGAATATGTTTCGGGGGTGCCTGTATTAAAAGATGTTAATTTCAAGGTTAAACGCGGTGAAACGATTGCGTTTGTCGGAAATTCTGGTGGCGGAAAATCCACGGTGGTAAGTTTGTTGCCACGATTTTATGATGTCACATCGGGCTGTGTTATGATTGACGGTGTGGATGTGCGCGATATAACATTAAAATCTTTGCGCGCGAATGTTGCCGTTGTGTTCCAAGATAATTTCTTGTTCAGTGGCACAATCCGTGAAAACATTATGATGGGAAATGATAATGCCACCGAACAAGATTTGCAACGCGCGGTGAAAATGGCGTGTTTGGATGATTTGATAAAAACGATTCCAGGCGGATTGGATGCGCAAATTGGTGAACGCGGGGTATTGTTGTCGGGTGGACAAAAGCAACGCGTTGCGATTGCACGTGCGTTTTTGAAAAATGCACCAATTTTGGTATTGGACGAGGCTACATCCGCCCTGGACAATAAATCCGAGGCCGTTGTGCAACGTGCAATTGAAAACCTGATGCGGGATAAAACGGTGTTTGTGATTGCGCACAGATTATCAACAATTAAAAATGCGAATAAGATTTTGGTTATTAACCAAGGTGTCGTTGTGGAATCTGGCACCCACGAAGAGTTATTGCAGAATGAAAATGGCGCATACAAATTGTTGTATGATATGCAGTTCAAGACAGAAAATAAAAAATAAATATATGATACGATAAAAATAAAATCGGCATAAAGCCGATTTTAATTTTTCGAGTTCCACGAAAATTGAAAATTTCGTGGATATACTTCCTGGCGGAGCGTGTAGGATTTGAACCTACGGACCGCGTTACCACGGTCACGGATTAGCAATCCGCTGCATTTACCCCTCTGCCAACGCTCCGGATGGTTGGTATTATACAGTTTTTTTTATCAAACACAAGTCAAAATTATACGCGTAAATGAAACGGTGGGATGTTGTTCATTTGTTGCGTGATAAAAAAACTATTGCGAGCAGGGCGTTTTTTTTCTATGCTGGTAATAGAATTCAATGGGATTGGATTCGGTAAGGTCTTCAAAAAGCCTGAAAACAACCGGTGCAAGATTTGCGTCGTGACCCATTTTTTACTGATTCAAATATATGCGGGCCCGAATCGATTCGGCCTGGGTATTTTGGTGTCCAATTCAATTTTTGCACCGATATTTATTTTCGTCGGCGCAGATAACACGTATTTCCATATTGTGTTGCTGTATATATTTTTCGGTGTCACGCAATATTTATATTGCGGGCGGTATCTGGCGTGTGTTTTTAGATTGCCGGTATTGTGACATTGATTAGATGAATATAAATATTTTTTTAAATGATGAAAAAACCCAACGATAAAAATGTTTTATTGGCGGGGTGCCACGGTGTCAGTAATGCCCGTGGGGTCATTTGTTGTTTTTGATTTTTTGAACACCCTGCCGCGCGTTTTCCATTGTGCGGTGTTTTTTTTGTGAAATTTTTTCATAAAAGAACCAAAAGATTCCGCCCCAAGCGATAGCGTGGGGAGGGGACCACGGACTTGTCCCACGAAGCCTTGGCGAAGTGGGATGGCGGGGGTTAACAAAACAAAGAACGGGAGAAAAACTATGAGAAAAATATTAAGCCTCATCTTGGGGCTGTTGTGGACGTTGCCAGCATTTGCCACATTACCAACGGGATATACGAGATTGGAATATATTGAATCAACAGGAACACAGTATATTAATACGGGATATAGGATGACAAACACATCTGGTATAAAAATAGTAATTGATGACACTGCAACAAATTCTCCTAGAGCTTCAACCGCGGCTTATTTTGTTGGTTCCGCTTTACAAGGTTCTTATATGGGGTATTTTACTCGTGTATCATCAAATGTGGTTGCGTCCGTATGGGCTTGGAACGGAGAAAATGTTTTAGGAAATAATATTACATCAACTTATTCCACGGTGTACATAAACTATATGAACGATAGAAAATTTATTTATAATAATGGTACAAGAGATTATGTCAGAGAGGGTGACTTGCCAACACTAAAAGACGCAACTGGGAATTTGTATTTGTTTAACACAAGCTCAGGGGATTATATAGGCGTTGGCAAAATGTATTCTGCACAAATTACAGAAAATCAAAGCATTGTTCGCAACTTTGTTCCTGCGAAAAATGCAAGTGGCGTTGTCGGTATGTACGACACGGTTGGCAATCGGTTTTACACGAATGCCGGCACTGGTGAATTTGTTGCGGGACCCGATGCGTGTAGAAATTTGTTTGATGGTCAATGGCGAAGTGGTATTTACAATACCACAAACGGGACGGCTACAGAATCCGAGAACCGTATTTCAAATCGAAACGCGATTGCTATAAAACCAAATACGCAATACACCGTATCTTCTGTTAGTGCGGCGAGTTCTATGAATTCTTTGCGTTGGTTGTTTTATGATGAAAATAAAAATTTTATTTCTTTTATTAATCAAGGAACCACAATAACATCACCTGAAAACGCAAGGTATTTGAATTTTTATATTGCGAATAATTTCACACTCAGCAATGCACCATCAGATGTCCAAATTGAAGAAGGAACTACCGCCACAGCGTATGTGCCATATTGTTCATCGCCAATCAAAATTGCGACGACGAAGTATAATGAAACTGCATTCAGTCCGTTGAATACTGCGTTGCAAAATGCGATTAGTGTGGTGGATTCGGTCGTGTCGAACACGATTACCCAGGCCGGCCGCATTGCGACTTTGCAGGCACAAAAACAAACGCGTCCAAACGACATTGCGGATGACAATGAAAAATGTCCCGCCGGAAAAAAGTGTTTACTGGTCGAAGACGCCAGCGGCATCCCGCATTGGTACGAGATTGTGGAAAACGCCTGGGACTTGCCCGTGGGATATACACAATTGCAATATATTGAATCAACAGGCGAACAATATTTGGATTTAGGATATGCGATATCAAAAACAATGAGCTTTGAAATCAAATCCAGATGTTTGGGGGCCAGTTTTGTGTTTGGGGGTAGAGCGAGTAGTTCATCAGCAGTTTCCGGAATGAATTATGATCAGTCCGGTTCAAAAATAGGCATAAGAATGGGGAGTGTTATTTTATACGATACACTCGTGTGGCAAGAAGGTACAGATTATACGGTTTCTATACAGAATGGCAATGTCAGCATAGATGGCAGAACTGTATCTTCCGCAACTTATGGGAATGATTATTATACCGGTAAAGCGTATTTGTTTGCTACTAATGATAACGGGCATTTGTCTCTAACAGTAT
>JAFSST010000046.1 GCA_017450905.1 Alphaproteobacteria bacterium | reverse complement strand
TACGAGCAACAGTTTCGGTGGAAAAGTATCGTGCTTTAACGGTTTGACAATTAATACCAGCAGCATTTCGTCTTTTACATTTAACATATATGCGGCGGGTAATTTCTATGTCGGTTGGGGTGATGGAAGTCCTGTTTTGGGATATACGCGTGCTTCGGCAACCACATCTGCAACGGCCACATCACATACTTATTCGGCAGCTGCCACCCAAAGAATTCAAATTGGTGGTGCCGCAACCGCGTATTACACGGGCAATAGCACAACACCGGCAATTAGTTTCAAGAGCAAGACCGCTATTACAGGATTGTCCGGTTCATTGGGGTATGTGTTCCCCGGCTCACCACGTTTTTATCAAACGTTCTATGGTTGCACGGGGTTAACATCGTTACCCGCAACGCTGTTTAACGGGTTGACAACCGCGACAACGTATATGTTTGACTACACTTTCTATAATTGTTCGGGGTTAACATCGTTGCCCGCAAATTTGTTTGGTGGTTTTACATCCCTTTCAAGCAATATGTTCCGTTATACTTTTCAAAATTGTACAGGTCTAACGACTTTGAATAACAATATATTCGGAACAACGCCAATTACTGCGAATATGCCAACGTATTTGTTTTATTATACGTTTTATGGTTGTTCAAACCTGACCACTGTTATGCCCGGATTGTTCAGTCGCTTTACCGGAAAACCAGGCAGTTATATGTTCCTTCGCACGTTCCAAAACTGCACTTCGTTGGCAGACATCGGGAATAATTCAAATCACATATTTACCGGGGTGGGCAGTGCTGTGACTGGTTCAAATCGTGTTTTGGGGACCTATATGTTCCAGGAAACTTTTTCTGGGTGTACCGCATTGGCACCGGGTGTGGTTACGATATTTTCACCATTTAACAATTGGACAGTGGCGAATGGTGCGTTTCAAAACACTTTCTATAACTGCAAGGGAACGGGTCAATTGTCGGCAGATTTGTTTAAAAACATTGTTGGAACGCCGGCGGTAAGTGCGTTTAACAAAACTTTTTATGGATGTACCGGTTTATATGGTGCGTTGCCAAATACATTTACTGGGATGTCCGGAAGTATCGCAAACAGTACTTTTTATCAAACGTTCTATGGTTGTACGAATTTGGGTAAGAATAATGGAACATCAAATCATTATATTCCACCAACTTTCTTTGGTGGGGTCATACCAAACGCCAATGCAACAAACCCAACATATCAAATGTTCACTGGAACGGGATTGTTGACCGAATGTCCGGCACCGGGTAACCAATACTTTACCGGGTTTGAAGATTTTGTTGATGGTTCGAATGCACCAAAGGTTTCTTGCAAACGTTGTGCGTATTTGCCGGGTGCCGAAGGATATGGTAATACCTGCTATGACTTATGCGATGCTTACGCGGATAATATGACCAGATTAAATGTTGGGGGAAAGGTGTTTAACCTGTTCGCACCAAGCGAAGCGGAACGTTTTGTGCATCATCTTTATCTGAAATTCGGCGATAAAAAAGCCTGTTTCGTTCCGTTGGATACTGGTTGGGGCGACAGCAGTTCGGGCAGTTTGAATTTTGATACCGGTGAGGATAAATATCATGCTAAATCTTCATCGTCATCTGGTGCCGGAGGCGGTTCGGGAAAAACCAAAAAATAATATAATTTGATTTTTGCATAATATGGTGCTAATCTGGAACTCCGAAAAGGTTTGATATGTCAACATCGGCAAGAAAAACATTTAAAAAACTGATTGGTTATTCTGGGATTTTATTCTTTTGTCTGGCGGCGGGAATGCTGTGGTGGCAATTGCGGCACTATTCGTTTGGTGATATTGCACGGGCGTTGTTGGATATTCCATTTGCAAACTTAATCGCGGCGGCGGCGGCCTGTGTGGCGGGTTATGTCGCGTTGGCGTTGTATGACTATTTGGCATTAAGGTATGTCGGGGCGGGCGATAAAGTCGCATGGTGGAAATGGATGTTGGCCGGTATGTTGGGCTTTGCAATCAGTAATAATGCCGGGCACGCGGTCGTCAGTGGTGGGGCAATTCGTTACCGGTTATATACGCGTTGGCGTATTCGCGGCGGTGATATTGTAAAAATTGTAACTATCAATGGCTTTACATATTTTTTGGGTTGTGCGGCGATTGCGGTTGCGGGATATTTTCTGATTCCGTCCGAGGTTTTCAGTCAATCTGTTGGTGCCAGTGTCGGGTTAAACACGCTGTTTGTGTGCTGTTTGGCGGCATTGTTGGCGTATTTCACAATAACCGTGGTCTTTCGAAACAAAAGTTTGAAAATCGGTCAGTTGCGTTTTCAAGTCCCCAGCACAAAAATGGCTTTTTTGCAAACGTTGCTTGGTATAACGGACAGTGTTTTGGCGGGTCTGGTTTTGTATTTTTGTTTGGTTCCGTTTGTTAAAATTCCGTTTGGAACATTTATCGGTTTGTTCGTTGTTGCACAAACAACCGGCGTGTTCAGCCAAGTTCCCGGTGGAATTGGTGTGTTTGAAAGTATCTTTTTATTGGCGTTGCCGGCCGATGCGGACAAGGCAAGCATATTTGGGGCGTTGTTGGCATACAGAATCATTTACTATGTTTTGCCGCTGATTGGCGTTGGTGGTATGTTTTTTGTTTATGAACGTTGGTTGCGGGCCAGGATGAAACGTTGGTTGGCCGAGGCTAAGAGTAAAATCCCGCATATTTCAATTGGGAAAGACAAGAAAAAATAAATACCTTGCTATGTTGCGTATTCGCGTGCTATAATCGGTTCGTGCATTTAGTACGGGGTATGATAAGTGTTGATATTACAACTATTTTCTTTAATTCGAATTACGTTGATGGGTATCATGACGTTATCCCTTGGCATGGGCTTGGACGCCCCATGGGGACGGGTTATTGCCTGGAATTTTGCACCCAACACAAAAGGATTATTCTATGTCAAAAAAGATATATGTGGATGCAGTCCACCCGGAAGAAACACGCGTTGTCGTTGTGGATTCCAATACAAATCGCGTTTCTGATTTTGACGTTGAAACAACCACAAAACCTCAGATAAAAGGGAACATTTATCTGGCCAAGGTTATTCGGGTCGAAGCGTCATTACAGGCCGCATTTGTTGATTATGGAACCGGAAAAAATGGATTTTTACCGTTTTCGGAAATTCATCCTGATTATTACCAGGTTACACCAGAACAAAAGAAAAAGTTATTGGAATTGGCACACGCCAACATTGTCGATGATGACGATGACCCAAATGATGAAGAAGACGAAGTAGTCGAATATGACGACCACAGTGCCGGTGAAGATAACAAGGAATTTACCAAACGGGCACGCGAATTTAAAATCCAGGACGTTATTAAACCAAAGCAGATTTTGTTGGTCCAAGGGGTCAAGGAAGAACGCGGGCAAAAGGGTGCATCAATGACGACTTATTTGTCATTGGCGGGTCGTTTTGCGGTTCTGATGCCAAATTCACGCAAGCGTAACAGTTATGGTATTTCTAAAAAGATTTCTGATAAATCGGAACGTGCCAGATTGCGTGAAATTTTGCATACGTTGAAAATACCAAAGGGTATGACGGTCGTATTGCGGACCGCCGCAATGGAGGCCAGTGCCCAGGATATTGCCGCAGATTATGATTATTTGGTTAATTTGTGGAATGAAATTCGTAAAACAACATTGGAATCGGTTGCACCGGTAACAATTCATACCGAAGATTCATTGTTGCGGCGTGTGGTTCGGGACTTTTTGTCGTCCAAGGAAGATGTTTTGACCATCCAGGGCGAAGAAGCATACGATGCCGCAAAAACATATTTTCAACAGATGTATGGGCGGGCCCCACGCAAACAATTGGTCTTGTATAAGGATGCGGCTGTGCCATTAATGGTCAAGGCCGGTGTTGAAAAACAATTGGAAGGTTTACACGGTCCGTATGTTCAATTGCCGTCTGGCGGTTCGTTGGTCATTAACCAGACCGAGGCGATGGTTACAATTGACGTTAACTCTTCACGTGCGATAAAAGAAAAAGATATTGAACAAACGGCATTGAATACTAATTTAGAAGCAGCCGAAGAAATCGCATTACAATTGCGTTTGCGTGATTTGGCGGGGATTGTTGCGATTGACTTTATCGATATGGAAGAAGAACGCAATAATCGCAAATTAGAAATGAAAATGCGCGAGGTTATGAAGCACGACCGTGCACGCACCCAGGTTGCAAAAATAAATGCTTTTGGCGTTTTGATGTTGTCGCGTCAACGCCTGCGTAGCAGTTTTATTGAATCATCCTATGTGCCGTGTCCGCATTGTATGGGGGCGGGTGTTGTGCCAAGTATTCAAACGGCATCAATAATCTTGTTCCGCCATTTACAGGAAAAATTGCTGGCGAAAAGTGCACAAAAAATCATTATGACGGTTCCGACCGATATTGCGGTTTATATCTTGAATCACAAACGTGCGGAATTGACTGCGATGGAAAACGAATTTGAAACCGAAATTGTGATAGTTGGCGATGACAGTTTGATGAACATTGACCAGTATTCAATTCAACGCGTTGCACCGGAACAAAACAAGACGGACGATTTGTTGTTGGCACATGAACCTTCGACTGATGTGAAAAAGAAAAATTCGCAACATGTCGAGGCGAAAAAGACCACAATGACCGCCCCACGCCGTCCGCGTAAGAAAAATCAAAAAGGCAAAAAGCAAAGCCTGTGGAAAAAATTGGTTGGTTAAAAAAAACGCCCGTTTGGGCGTTTTTTTTACAAGTAATGACATGTTAAATAGTTTGATTTAAAAGAACGTTTAAATCAAACGTTTTTTGCATAATAAAAATCCAGTATTTTCAATTCAATCAAACATCGAAACTGGGGCGAAAATAAACGTTCCTTTGTGGTATACTTTTCACCAAGAGATATGTAGGCAAAACATACAACAAAAGGATTACAAAATGACATTAATTGCACACGGTATCATTGCATTGGATAAAGCGGTGAAGTC
>JAFSST010000045.1 GCA_017450905.1 Alphaproteobacteria bacterium | reverse complement strand
TAACAGTCCCGATAACTTTCCGGTGTATGCAAGGTTTATTGTTTTTTTCAATTTTTCCTGGGCAACCTGGCTGTCTATTTTAACCGGTATACGCGTAATAGAATTTATGTTATTTGCCAAAACCTGTAATGTAACCGGTTCACTTAATAAAATAGTAACCCCGGTGTCTGTTTCGTATTCGGCCGGCAAATTATTTTTGTGTTCAAACAATGTAGATTTATCCCCCAACCAAACACCTTCGGACATTGAAACCGTATCATTACTGTCCACCTTGGCACGGGGATTTTTTGCCATTTCAAACGCATCGTACACATTGATAAAATCTTGGTCGACCGATGCAGCCACCTTGGCAGATTGTTTCTGGGCACAGCCAAAAACCGCAACCATACAAACCATCGCAGCAAAAAATTTTAACATTTTTATCATTTATGTTCTCCTACGAAACACTTAATTTTATTCTTCCGAAGCCGAAACAACCAATACACGATTCCCTTTGTAAAACTTTGCATACGGTGCCGGCGTTGCACGTCCAAAGTTACGAACAACCGCCGATGCAACATCCAAAAAACGCCCCTTGAATACGGCACTTGCCTGAACAGGATATTCGCGCGATGTCGCCCAAACTAAATCCCATCCTTCCTTGTCACACCATGATTGTAAAACCTGGCGTAACGTTTGGCCATTTGCAACAACCCACGAACGAACAGCATCCTTTGATGCCGCCGCTGGTTCTGCATCAGAGGTGGAATCAACCGCAATATCTGTTATTTCGGTGTTTTCAAACGTATTTGTTTCAAAACCATTTGTTACAAATGTGTTACCAGCAGGTTCCATCCCTTCGGGACACGCATTACCATCAGCCCCAATGACACCGCCCCCGGTTACAATTGCACCACTTGGTGTTTTTTCAACCAAACCATTTTTCGCCAGATAAGAATCATATCTGTCGGCATATTTTGTACAATTACGGCGTGAACTGCGTGAAACAGACAAAACATTACCACCATCATCTTCTAAAACCTCGCGATGCAATAATGGCATTTCGGACCCACGATTACATTCGTCATCAAACCCCACAGGAATTTGATTTCCATGCAACATATCGGCACCACCAGACCAACCAGTCCCGGCACGTCCACTGAAATTGAAATTATTTTCAACATACATATCTGCACCGATTTTAGAAACAATTTTAATGTTTCCATTGTCCTGGGATTCTTGCTGTGCCTGGGATTTTTTGACGCACGCACCCGCCCCACACGAAACAACAACATCGGCATCCGACCCCGCCAGCGGCCATGCCGGAACCGGTGCATAGGAACCTTCGTCATAATTTACAACATTATCCTGCTGTTCGTTGGTAACCTCGTTAACTGTTTTATCTTCGGTGTAAAAAACCTCGGACGTGACAACCTGGGGGATATCAGTGGCCGCAAAGCAATAACCAGCGGCGGTTGCAACCATTGCGGCGATAAAAATCTTGCGAAACATAGGTCTTCCTTTCCTAATAAAATCCATCTTATATTGGTCATTATAACAATTCGACCGAATCTGTGCAAGACCAAAAAACACTGGTTTTATTTGATTACTAAAAAAATTGCCAAGATAAAATCGCACGAATCGATAAAAGATGCTATACTGTTGTGACTAACAAGCAAAAGGACGGGTATTATGTTTTATACAATGGGTTTAATTGGAATACTGATAATTTTAATTATTACATTGATTGAACTGTTTTTTATAGCAAAACAAAAAAAGCAATCTGATAAAATCGAACAAAATTTGACTTATCAATATAACCTGATTATTAAAATGCAAAACACATTAAAAAACAAATCTGCGACAAACGCCGTTGCCGAACACGCCGAGATAATTTACCAAGATTTGTTACAAAACCTTATTCCGATACTGGCGGCATTGGATATTATGCCACGCAACACTTCGGAACATCCGCTGTGGCGGGCATTGGGTGGATTATTAGATGAATATGCAAAAAACCCATTTGTTATGGAAAAATTACGGCGTGCGATAAAACTGGATTCTGAAATCAATCGCAACGTATCGAATTATATGAATCGTGCCGATAATTTATTACAACACATGAACGCAACCGAACCAAACGGTATTCTGGCATCAACATTTTTAAACGGTCTGCTTGGACAATCGCTTACGTTTTTTACCCAGGCTTATCAACTGGCGAAAAAAGATGACGAAAATAAATGACAGTATTAAACGAAAATCTTGTTCGTAAAATATCCAAATTACGGGACGAACCCAAATGGTTGCTTGATTGGCGGTTGAACGCGTTCAAATGCTGGCAAAAAATGTCTGAACCACATTGGGCAGAAATTGATTACCAACCGATAAATTACGATGGACTAAATTACTATAACGAACAATCCCCAATTGATAACAGCGATTTAAAGGCAACGTATGACAAAATGGGATTATCATCTGACGAGCAACGTGCACTGCTGGGGATGGCAACAGACACCGTCATCGACAGTTCGTCCGTTCACACATCGTATACGGCGGAATTAGCCAAACACGGCATTATATTTTTGCCTTTTTCAGATGCGGTAAAGCAATATCCAGAACTGGTTCAAAAATATCTTGGGACGGTTGTTCCGGCAGCCGATAACTTTTTTGCGGCATTAAATGCGGCGGTGTTTTCCGATGGAACGTTCGTGTATATCCCGCCACACGTAAAATGCCCCATTGATTTGGCAAGTTATTTCAGAATAGAAACCGCAAAAATCGGACAATTTGAACGAACATTGATTATTGCCGATACCGGTTCAGAACTCAGTTATATGGAGGGTTGCAGTGCTCCACGCCGCCCGAATCATCAATTACACAGCGGTGTTGTAGAAATCATTGTAAACGATGATGCGTATGTCAAATATGCAACCGTGCAAAATTGGTTTGCAGGAAAACCAAAAAAGCCAGGCAAATATAACGAAAGTGGCATATTAAATTTTGTAACTAAACGTGGCAAATGTTATAAAAATGCCCGTCTTGATTGGACCCAGATGGAAATCGGTTCCGCCATGACATGGAAATATCCATCAACGATACTTTTTGGCGATGGTTCGGCCAGTGATTTTTATTCGTTAACCATCACGCGTGATGGCCAACAAAGCGACACAGGGACAAAAATGTTACACATAGGGAACGACACTAAATCGAACATTTTATCGTATGGTGTCGCATTGGATTGGTCGCATCAAACATTTCGCAGTTTGGTCAGTTTCAGTGGGAAAAATTCGAAAAACGTTTCGAAATGCGACACTCGTCTTATCGGAAATAAAGCAACCGCAAACGCTTTGCCGAATATAGTTTACAACGATGCCGAAAACATCCAAACGCACGAGGCCACAACAGGTGCCATTGATGCGGAACAATTGTTATATCTAACCCAATCTGGATTGGATGTTGATGCGGCAACTGCGTTGATTATCGGTTCGATGGCGACACCAATTTTATCACGATTACCAATGGAATTTTTGGTTGAATCAAAACAATTAATAGAAATGGCATTAGCATCAGACAAAGGATAATAAGATGATGTTGGAAATAAAAAATCTTTCTGTTTCATTGGACGGCAAAAAATTGCTTGATGATATAAACATATCTGTGGAAACGGGTGCACGACATTTATTATCAGGACATAATGGGTGTGGAAAATCAACACTGGTTGGAACAATTGCCGGAAATCCAACGTATACAATCGATTCTGGGAAAATAATTTTTGATGGACGTGATATAACAAATGAAAACGCAACAACGCGTTCTTTGATGGGGATATTTGTCGGCACACAAAACGTTCCGGAAATTCCGGGCCTGACAATTATCAGTTTCCTGAAACACTCATTGGCGGCGCATCATCATTTTCAAACAGGTAAAGATTTGCCAATGGGACAGTTTTTAGAACAATTGGAAAATGCACGAACACAATTGGACATACCAAAAGACTGGTTAAACCGGTGTGTAAATGTCGGCTTTTCCGGTGGCGAACGTAAACGTTTAATGTTGTTACGGTTGGTATTGACCCAACCAAAATTGGCCATATTGGATGAACCCGATTCTGGGGCGGATGCAACGGTCCAAAAACAAATTGCCGACACAATAAAATCTATGCCGGATACAACATTTATTTTTATCAGCCACCAACCAACGTTTACACAAAGTGTTGGACCAACCCACACAACGACTTTATCAAATGGCAAAATTATGATAAAATGATTGTGATGTAACAAAAGGTATTGCAATATGAACGGATTAATTTTATTTGCTGGACTGGTTTTTGTTTTATGGCTGGGCAGTTCAATTTTCATCCCATTGTTGGTTGCGACTTTTATTTGGTATTTGATAAACGCTATCGCGACATATTATCGTAAATTGTTACCAGGTGCCGAACATTCCAGATGGTTGTCGATTTTGTTTAATGCAATATCTAAAATTCTGGCAATTGGAACATTTTGTGGATTGATATATTTATTCGCTACACGTGTTCGACCAATGTTTTCGGAATTATTGATTGTTATGCCCGAGATACAATCCAATCTTGATTCATTGTGGCATTACATATCAACACAACTTGGGTTCAATTTGACAATTGATACATTACCCAGCATAAATTCTATTATTACGAACATCGGTTCATCGGTGGCGAAAATTGCGACATCGATGGGTATGGTTTTGGTGTATATATTGTTTATGTTTATCGAACAAAGCACTTTTAATAAAAAATTTTCTGCATTATTTCCAAATAAAAATCAGAGCAAGAAAATGCGTTACATATTGGCCAGTATCGATGAAAATATGAAAAAGTATTTATTTATGAAAACATTGGTTTCGGGTATAACTGGGATTGTTTCTTATTTATGGATGTATATGCTGGGGTTGGAATTTGCGGGCGTTTGGGCGTTCGGCATATTCATACTCAGTTACATTCCGACAATTGGTGCAATTGTCAGTTGTGCTTTACCGATAGTGTTTTCATTGGTAACCAGCACCAGCATCAACGAACCAATTTTAATTTCCATGGGATTGATTGGATTACAAATTATTTTTGGCAATATATTGGAACCAAAATTAACCGGAAAAACATTAAACCTGTCAACGCTGGCAATCCTGATAAACCTGGTATTTTGGGGATTATTGTGGGGCGTTGCCGGTATGTTTTTCAGCGTTCCGTTGTTGGTGGCAACGTTTATCATTACCGCCCAGTTTGATTCAACTCGCTGGATTGCGATACTGTTGTCCGCAGACGGCAAAATCCCAGATAAAGAAGAAGATTAGTGGTTTGTGGTTGGTGGGTTGGTCCGCCTACGCGATTTCCCCCTCTGGCCAGAGGAAAACTACACCCCCCACTAACCGCGTCTCATCATTGCGATTGCGTTTTCTAAAATCACGCGGGCGGCATTGGAATCCAATTTTTCTTTGATATCATGCACGCGAATACGGCCCATTTGTTCCTGGGCGGACATACTGGACAACGTCTCGTCAATAAAAACAATCGGGATTTCTGTTCGTGTCGCCAACGTATTTGCAAAATTACGAACAGCCGCGGTCGTTTCTGATTCTGTTCCATCTGTTCGCAATGGCAACCCAATAACTATCCCGGATATGTTTTCACCGGCAATTATTTCAACAACGCTGTTCACCAACGCATCTGTATCGTTTGCCGCCGTTACAATCGGTGGACGAGCAAATACAAAATCACCCGATGTATCCGACACCGCCACACCTGTTCTGCACGCCCCCCAATCCAGTCCTAATAATCGCCCCTGTGGCGTAAAAACCTTGAAATTTGGTAAAATCATCGTTATAATTCCCTTTGTTTAAAATAATAGGATTAGAAATGGCATTTAGCAAGCAACAATTACGCAAATTCGCGGATTTAATACAAATTGAAATTCCAGATGAAAAGTTGGAACAAATGAACATTGATTCTGTTGTGGAATGGTTGGATAAATTACAAAAAATTGATACAACCGGTGTTGAACCAATGTTAAGCCCGGCTGAACATAACCTGCCCTTGCGGGCGGACGTTGTTACTGATGGCGGTATTCGTGATGCGATACTCGCAAACTCCCCAGACAAGGCCGGCGTATCACGTGGATATTTCGCGGTCCCAAAAGTTATGGAGGGCGATTAATCATGGAAAACAAAAAAGACAACAATTCTGTATTGGTTAAAGATTTGGGGTTAAGTACCGGCGCAACAAACGCATTATTACAGGGTGGTATCGAAACACTGCAACAATTAATTGATGTTGTGAATAAAGGTAATTTGATGAAATACAGAAATGTGGGTAAAACCAAATATCTGGAAATCATGAATAAAATTTATCAAATAAACCATCAACCAGACATTATTGATGCAATAAATGACGAAACCGTATTACGTGAAATGCACGCGGACATATCCAAAAAAATTTCTAATTACAGAAATACTATCGCTGCATTGGAAATGGAAAAGAAAATTTGCGAAAAACAAATACAACAATTAAGAAAAAACAAGCTAAACGTAACTAAAAAGTGATTACATTATGATAGATTTAACAATTACCGAAGCATTACAAAAGTTGAAATCGGGCGAAATATCTGCGACCGAACTCACACGTGCACATTTGGACCGTATTGAAAAATATGGCAAGGAATTAAATTGCTTTATTACATTGACACCAGAACGTGCATTATCGGATGCGGCCGCCGCAGATGAACGCATTAAAAACGGAACACCGCGTGCATTGGACGGTATTCCTATTGCGATGAAGGATTTGTTTGCGACAAAGGGCATTCGCACAACGGCGGCATCACATATATTGGAAAACTTTGTTCCCCAATACGAATCGACTGTATCACAAAACTTCATTGATGCGGGGACGGTTTTGTTGGGTAAATCAAATCTGGACGAATTTGCCATGGGGACTTTTAGTAAAACATCTTACTTTGGTGCACCAATCAGCCCGTGGCAAATGGAACGCAGATTAAACGCTGGTGGGTCATCGGGCGGAACGACATCCGCGGTTGCTGGCGGTTTGGCGATGGGCGGAACCGGAACAGATACCGGTGGTTCAATTCGTTTTCCGTGTTCTATTACCGGCCTTGTTGGTGTAAAACCGACATACGGTTTGTGTTCACGTTGGGGATGCGTTGCATTTGCATCGTCATTGGATACACCGGGTCCAATTGCACGCACGGTTGATGATGCGGCGTTATTGTTATCTGTGATGGCGGGTCATGACCCCAAGGATTCAACAAGTGCAAATGTCAAAACGGAAATTTCTGTGCCGTTAAAACCTATATTGGGTGATGGGAAAAAATTACGTATTGGTATTATCAAAGAATTTGCAGATGTCAAAGTTTCAGACGATATGAAAAACCTGTTTGAAAAACGTGTTGCAGATTTGAAATCATTGGGTGCAGAAGTTGTTGAGGTTTCTATACCAAACATATTGGATGCACTGGCGGCATATTATGTTATCGCCCCGGCCGAGGCATCATCTAACCTGGCACGATATGACGGGGTGCGTTATGGGCTGCGTGTGGAAGGTAAAGATATTTATGACACGTTCAAGAAAACACGTGCCGCGGGTTTTGGTGACGAAGTTAAACGCCGTATGCTTATCGGAACGGCCGTGTTGTCCAGTTCGTCATACGAAGTCTATTTTATGCAGGCCGCACGTGTCCGCCGTATGATAGCAGACAGTTTTAATCGTGCATTTGAACAGTGTGATTTAATTGTTTGTCCATCGGGTGCGAATACCGCATTACCGTTGGATTCTGATTTAACACCACTTGAATACTACGCATTGGATTTATTCACCGTTGCGATGAATTTGGCGGGCATTCCGGCGGTATCTGTTCCATGTGGATTGGCATCTAATAACCTGCCATTGGGGATGCAGGTTGTTGGAAAAATGTTTGATGATGTGTGCGTATTGCAATTGGCAAAACACATTGAACAATTTGCCAACATAGATAACAGACCAACAAAAATAATGGGGAAATAAAAATGGTGGCCAGAAGTGGAATCGAACCACTGACACAGGGATTTTCAGTCCCTTGCTCTACCAACTGAGCTATCTGGCCATCCGTGGGACACATAATAAGATACTAAAAACAAAAAAGCAAGGAAAAAGAAAAATGTTTACGATAAAAGGCAAAACTGGTGATTGGGAAGTGGTTATAGGAGTGGAAACTCATATTGAGGTTCTGTCGAAAAGTAAAATTTTCAGTGGTGCATCTGCTGATTATAATCCGACAGTCGCCCCAAATACCCAGGCTTGCATGGTTGATGTCGCTATGCCAGGCATGTTGCCGGTATTAAACGAATACTGTGTTGACCAGGCAATTAAATTTGGTCTGGCCATCAATGCGGAAATATCCCACAAAAGTCGCTTTGCACGTAAACAGTATTTCTACCCTGACCTGCCCCAGGGATACCAGATTTCACAACCCGCCGAAGAACCACCTGTTGTGGGTCGTGGATGGATTGAAATTGTTGGCGATGATGGCAATCCAAAAAAAATTTTAATCGAACGTGCACACATGGAACAGGATGCGGCAAAAAACAAACACGATATGCACCCAAGCAAATCTTTTGTTGATTTAAACCGCAGTGGGGTTATGTTGCTGGAAATCGTAACTTTCTTGGACACAAAAAATCCAGAAAACAATTCATACATAACTTCACCAGAAGAAGCGGAAAAATATCTGCGTCAAATTCGCGAAATCGCACGTGCAGTCGGTGTATCCAAGGCTAATATGGAAGAAGGCTCTATGCGTGCGGACGTAAACGTTTCGGTCCGTCCCGCGGGTGCGAAATACTTTAACGAACGTTGCGAAATAAAAAATATGGTCTCGTTCAAATTTATCAAGACCGCCATCGAATACGAGGCACGCCGTCAGATTGAAATACTTGAAAACGGCGGAAAAATTGAACGCTCTACAATGCGTTATAACCAAGGCGATGGAACAACAACCGTTCAACGCAGTAAAGAAGATGCATTGGATTATCGTTATTTCCCGGACCCAGATTTGTTACCACTGATTATTACTGACGAACATATCGAACGTATTCGGAAAACAATGCCTGAATTGCCGGCGGCAACACGGACGCGTTATATCGAAAAATTCGGTTTAGCGGAATATGATGCGGCCCGCCTTACCGAAACGGTTGATATTTCACACTGGTTTGATGCGGCGGTTGGCGATAAACCATCGCGTGCAAAATCAATTGCGAACTGGATGATTTCTGAATTGTTCGCACACCCGGAAAACTATGACATAACAAATGAAAAATCCGGCATGGTTGATGAAATGCGTATCATCACACCATCAGATTTGGCAGAATTGGTTGATATGGTAGCATCCCGTGACATCAACGGTAAACAAGCCAAAGAAATCTTTATTAAAATGTTAGACGGAGAATCTGGCACACCGCGTGAAATCGCCGACAAATTCGGCATGAAGCAAATTACCGATACCGGTGCGATTGAAAAAATTATTGACGAAGTTATCGCCGCAAACCCATCCCAGGTTGAACAATATAAATCTGGCAAGGTTGGACTTCTTGGATTCTTTGTCGGTAATGTTATGAAGAAATCCGGTGGCAGTGCGAACCCCGCCGTTGTAAATGAAATTTTGAAAAACAAATTAAACTAAAAGGATTTGATATGATGGTGTTTGACTATAATGTTATTACAGGTATGTCGTACAGATGGGTTGATACACCGGTAAAAGCAGAAACGAAAGACAATTCGGAAATGCGTAAAAAGGCCGAGATTTTGACCAAATCATTATCCATGTTAAAAATGTATATTTCTTGCAGACATTAAAAATGAAAAAATACTTTATTCAAACTTTTGGTTGCCAAATGAACGTATACGACAGTTGGCGTATTGCCGCGATGTTGGATGCACGCGGATACAAATCCACCAACGATGTCGCAGATGCTGATATTATTATATTAAACACCTGTTCTGTTCGTGAAAAGGCAACGAATAAAGTATTTTCTGCACTGGGACGCATTCGCGATGCAAAAAAGCCATCGGCATTATTTGGAATTGTTGGGTGCGTTGCACGCGAAGCGGGTGCCGATGCTTTTCGCCGTATGCCGGAATTAAACTTTGTTTTGGGGCCGCAAAGTTATCATAAATTGCCAGATATTTTAGAAAACCCGGATGCAAGATTATTAAATATCGACCTTGGCGGGCTTGAAAAGTTTGATGAAATGCCGCAACCTGCCACATCACCAACCGTATGTTATGTCCCAATCCAAGAGGGATGTAATCATTGCTGCACATATTGTATTGTTCCATATACACGCGGTCGTGAAATATCACGCTCGTTCGATGATGTCATTCGTGATACAAAATATGCCGCAAAAAATGGTGCGATTGAAATATGTTTTTTAGGACAAAACGTAAATGGATATAAATATACCGACAAAAATGGGAATGAATTTCGGTTGTCTGATTTAATTCGTCAGACCGCGAAAATCCCGGAAATCAAGCGTATACGTTTCACTTCCAGTTATCCAACCGAAATGACCGATGATTTAATCGAAATGTTTGCAACCGAACCAAAACTGTTACCATTTTTAAATATGCCTGTTCAAAGTGGTTCACCGGACGTTCTGAAACGTATGAACAGACCATACAGTTTGGACGGGTATTTGGAGATAATTAACAAGTTGCGGGTGGCTCGTCCCGACATTCAAATTTCCAGTGATTTTATCGTTGGGTTTCCCGGGGAATCTGATTCTGATTTTGAACAAACATTGGATATTGCACGCCGCGTTCGTTATATAAATTCTTATTCATTTAAATACTCGCCACGTCCGCATACCGCGGCGGCAATTATGCCAAACCAGATTCCAGAAAATGTAAAGAAAGAACGTTTGGCGATATTAGATTCTTTGTTAAACGAAATTCAACACGAATTTAACAACAGTTGTGTTGGAAAAACAATGCAATGTTTATACGAAGGTTCTGATAAAACCGGTAAACACTTAATTTATCGCACGCCATATATGCAACAATGTGTTGTTCGCGGAACACCACCAGATGGCGAAAAAATATCCACAATAAAAATAACCGCGGCCAGCAAGGCATCACTCCGCGGGGAATTTGCAAACGACTAGAAATGGATTTTTGCATCCAGTGATAATTTATACGATGTGCCAAAATCGCCATTGTATAACAGACCTGCGTTTAATGCACCACCTATTCCGTCCGCTGTTGAAAACATATTGCTGAAAATACCGGCGTAAATATCCCCATCGGATTGGGCATACGTTCGAAAACCATAACCGTATTTATTTCCATCTATATTCATATTAAATTCAAAATTTAATCCGGCACGGGCAAAAAAATCTGTATCAGAATCATTCAGAACATTTGCATATTTTATCCCACCACCCAGGAAAGGAATTATTTTTCCACCACCATTGATAAACGTAAAAACCGGTCCCATATCAACCGTTCCCAGACCTGTTTTCCCGGTAAGTTTTGTTCCATTCGATGTTCCATCATAAACATTTGGACCGTCAAAATCAAAAACCGACAATGCACCAATCGTTCGAACATAAACATCGTTGTCTTGGTATAAAATACCAACGTTTCCACCGTATACCGCACCGTTCCAATCATCATAGGCATCGGAATATCTGATTTTGCCAAAATGTGCACCAATTGTTGCATGCAAAGCATTGGACAAATCAAATGAAAAATCAGCATTAGCACCAACAACTGAATAATCACCAGAATAAATATACATTGGCATCAATCCAAAACCACGACTGACACCACCCCAATCATTTAAAACAAATGGATTTACATTCCCGACCGAATCGATAACCTTTTGTGGATTTAATCGCACAGCATCATGCATTACACCATTTAACGCGGCACGATTAGTTGCCGAATCCAACGCTAACAACAATTTATCATTTGGATTTTTTGACCGCGTATCATCCAAAAACGTCCCAACATTTCCACCAAGAACAATTGAATAATTGGTCTGTCTGACCGTATGAACATAAACAGAATGTCCCGACACAAACCTGGTGGCCGTATACATTGAATCAACATCATTAAAATTAATTGTTAGTCCAGATCCATTTTCCACATTCGATAACAATTTTATATCACCGGTGCGATTTATTCCACGAACAATAAAACCGACACCATTGTTAATAATTATTTGTTTTCCGCCTGTATCAATTCCTGGTGTAATAAACAACGTTGAATCCGTGATTTCTATTTCCGTTGCATCGGGATGTTCACGAATTAAATCTGCGAAATTTTTAAAACTGGTATTCTGAATAACCAATACACTGGCCGCGTTGGCATCCCCATAAAACCAACAAAAGCAAAACAACCAAGAAAACAAACAAGCCAATCGTTTCATTTGAAACCAAGGTTAGCACATAAGATTTATTTCATAAAGAAAAAAATCATATTCGGACCCCCAGCAAAAAACCGATTCGGACGTTTTTTCCAAACGTATTTCAAAGCCCCAAAATTCAACACAACGTTCTAATAAAACACGAATGCTTTGACGATATTTTACCAAAATGGTTAATATATCACACGCATATAAAACAAGGAGGATTTTATGACCAATGAAGAGTTATGGAACGGCATAATAAATCTTGCCGCGGTAAATAATATGACGTGTTCTGGGCTGGCACGTTTTGCGAATTTGGACCCGACAATTTTTAACAAAAGCAAACGAACAAATAAATTCGGCCAGTTGCGTTGGCCATCAACATACGCGTTGGCAAAAATTTTGGACGCAACCCACACGTCATTGGAAGATTTTGCCAAAATGATGAAATCATAGGTGTGTGGTTAGTGGGGTGCGGGGTTTCGTCACCCCGGCAAAAAAAATCACCCATACGGGTGATTTTTCCCTAGAAGCCCATTGTTGGATATAACCTGCCCCACGATGCTTTGTATCCACCATCACGTGTCAAAACAATTTTTGCATTATTCAAATCTTGCCAATCAATTCCAGACACGTCAAATGTTCTGGTCAAACGTTCTGGTTCATCAACCGACAACATTGGCAATTTGACATTCATACATTTTGAATCACAGCAATTTTTACCATTACATGCATCACATCTGTAAATTTTAACAGTATAATCTTTGCCTGGTCTTAAATCTGTTACATCAACCATCATCTTCATACCGTTTTCAGTTGTTGCAAATTTTATATTCCCCATTTCTGATACCCCGCCACGGCCATTGCGAGTATACATCTTGGCCTTGACAATACCCGGTTCTATCATTTCGGCCGTCATGGTTTCGGTCATTTGCACCATAACCATATCCTGATTCGGTTTGTTATGATGTCTGGCGTGTGATTCTTTGGTTTCACAGGAACATCCTGACAAAACCGCCACAGCCCCAATTGCAAATGTAAATGTTGTGATTTTTGTTAAAAGTTTATTCATATTTTCCCCCTTTTTGGTTGTTACGTGATTATTATATTATGCCACGCCATAAATGTCGTCAGGTATGACTACCTATGAAAAAGCCCCCATAAAAGGGGGCAATATATTCAAAATGAAAATCATTAGAACATATATCTGATGCCAATATCGCCACCAAAGTTATGCAACCCGGAATTAACATCAGCATAGGTATAACGGAACGCCATATCAACAGCGAAAACATTCCAATCAAATGTTACACCCAATGTTCCCATCGCAGAAAATCTGTTTTGGTCTTGGTTGTGTTTACCAACGGTTGGAATATCACCTGATACTTCGGCAAACGCCATACCGGCACCAACACCGATAAACGGACGTATCATCTTGTAATCACCCAGGTTGGTATAGACATTGAACAACAATGTTTGCAATTTCGTTTCGACTTCTACATCATTAAACGTGTTAAAGTCTTTGGTGTCTTTTGTTTTTGTGAACAAAGACCATTCTACTTCGGCACGTGCCGTATCACACATTTCCAAACCTAATGCTACACGACCGTGCATTTCTTGGTCAGAAATCATTTCTTTTTTTTCATCCAAACTGTAATTCAAATTTGTGTATCCAGCACCGATACGCAACGCCATATACGGGTTCCATATATCGGTATTATTTTCATTACGTTGTTGATATTGACCAGCCACAGCGGGACATGCAATTAACGCAGCCAAGGCAGGAATAACTATTTTTTTCATTTTTTCTCCTTTTGTTTTTGGGGCGACCATGCCCGTTTCAACAAAAATATGTTATCACGACAAAAGACAAGTTTATATAGGTATGGATACCTTTTGTATACGCCGCAAAACAAGGCAAACCGATAAAAACTTGCATTTTATAAAAAAAGATATATAATTTCGTGGTCTGAAATATATGACCCATGGGTGCATAGCTCAGTTGGTAGAGCAACTGACTCTTAATCAGTGGGTCTGGGGTTCGAGTCCCCATGCGCCCACCACAAATTCAAACCGACACCTGTGTCGGTTTTAATTTTGGTCTTTGGGCCATTGGACGAGAACACCACAAGGGGTTCGACAACAAGTAGATTTGATAAACGTCAGTGCAATCAAATCGTCACGGTTGCCCCGCAGTGTCGGCAATGCCGACCGAGGAAATCCCCATGCGCCCACCACAAATTCAAACCGACACCTGTGTCGGTTTTAATTTTGGATTTGGGTATTAATCACTACCCACTAACACTAATCACAAAATTATTTTTTCAAATAATTTACTGGGTTATATGCCTTGGTTCCTTTACGGATTTCAAAATGCAATTGGGGCTTTGTAACCTTGCCGGTTTGACCAACCAGGCCAATTTTATCACCAACACTTACGCGGGCCCCACGGCGGACAGACATTGAATTCAAGTGTGCATAAACCGTCATCCAACCACCAGCATGTTGAATAATAACCAAGTTTCCCATACCTTTGATTTCATTCCCTGCATACGCAACAACACCATTTTCCGCAGATTTCACCACCGCCCCAGACACAGCTGCGATGTTTATACCATCATTAAATAATCCACCAGATTTCGCACCAAAATGAGACAAAATCGTTCCACGAAGCGGCCACGAAAATTTTGATGACGAACGTGCCGCAATCTTTTGCGGTGTTTGTTGCCTTGTGTTTACTGTTGTTTTCTTTGGTTCCGACTTTTGGTTTTTCTGAACGCCGGATTTATCCGCATTGGTGTTTTTATTTTCAACTTTCTTTGTTTCTGGTTTTTTCTGTTCGATTTTCTTTACATCTTTGACAACAGGTTTTTGGACCGGTTTTGTTTCAGTTTTTTTCGTAACCGATTCGGTTTTTTTCTGTTCTTTTGGTTCTTGTTGGGTAACACGGGGAATAATAACCTCGGGAACATCAGGCACACGTAACGTCTGACCATTTTTTAATGTAAACGGTGCGTGTAAACCGTTCATTATCGCCAAATCATTAACCGGAATCGCATAACGCCGTGATACCGAATACAATGTATCACCAGCACCTATCGTAATTGTTTTAACCCTGGGTTCTTTTTTTACTATGACCTTTTGTTCCGGCTCTGGTTTTGGTGCCGCCTTTTGCTGTTTCGTGGCGGGAACGTTTGTTTTAAGGCCAGATTCAACCTTGCGTTCAGGAACGATTAAATCACGCACCGGTTCATCTTTTTTAGGGGCAACTTTCATCGGTTTCAGATTTAATTCCTGACCCGGGTGCAACACATACGGTTCAACCAATCCATTTATCGCCACCAAATCTTTTACCGCTATATTATTTTCACGCGACAATGAATACAGTGTATCGCCCTTGTTAACAATTATTTTGTCCATCTTTTCTGGTTTTATAGCAGGAGAGACTTTTTCCACCGTCCGTTCAGGAATATCCAACACATCATCCGGAATTTCATCAGAAACATCCCGTGTTGCTTTTGGTTGCGGAACATCGCGAACCGCGACCGGTTGTTCCGGTTCTACCACGGTTTTTTGTTCCGCCGGCGGTAAAACATAATCGGACGGATTCGCATAATTTACGTAATCATTTGTTGCGTTTGTTCCATACAAATCAGGCGATTCATAAACCCCATAATCAGTAACCGCAGAATTATAAATCTCGGATTCTGTTTCAGGGTCGGCCAACAACGCCGGATAGCGAACCGATATAAAATCGCCAACACTGTCAGGCAACGATGATATTTTTGGTTCCAAATCACACGCCGAAACCAACAATACCCCAAACGTCCATAAAAAAAATAACAGGCATTTTTTCACACATCAATTATATCACAAAAAATACGTAAAATAAAATGCTATCAACTCTTTATTTCCGCATAAACAAAATGCTTAATTCAAACAATCCCCACATGGGCAACGCCAATAAAATCTGGGATACAACATCAGGTGGCGTAAGAATCGCCGCCGCAATAACAATTATAACAATCGCATAACGCCGCATCTTTACGGCACGTTCCCGGCCCAATATGCCAACCCTGTTTAATAACACCAACACTAACGGCAATTGGAACGCAATTCCAAAGACCTTTAATAACCTGATAGAAAAACCGATATAATCACGAACGGCCGGCATAATCAACGCCGGGACCGGTGCAGATTCATTTAATTCAATAAAAAATCCAAATACAACCGGAAACAAAACATAAAACGCAAACGCCGCACCAACCAAAAACAATAAAGGCGATAAAACAAATATAGGAATAATAAAACGCCGTTCATTTTGATGCAGCCCCGGACTGATAAACGCCCAAATTTGCCACAATACAACCGGAACAGTTAACATCAACGCAACCAGCAGTGCCAATGACAACTGAATCATCAAACCATCGGTCAACCCGGTATATAACAATTGCCCATCACCCCAAACCGCTAACAATGGTGCGGTTAAAAATTCCTGGATATATGGTGCGATAAACCACCCGCCACAAAACACAATGATAAAGAAACCAACCGCAAACAATATACGGTGTCGCAATTCGGAAAAATGTTCCATTAGTGTCATTTTCTTCATTTTTTGACTATCCGCGTTTTCTTTGTTTTTGGTTTTTTTACGGAAAACGTATCCATAACTTCTTGACTGGTCCGCCGCATAATATCATCAATCGGTTTTTCCAATTCGATTTGTTCTTTGATTTTTTCAGACGCATCGGTCAATCGCCAAATTATGGCACGAATATATTTCACAATACGTGCCAAAACTCGTGCAACATCAGGCCAATATCGCGTTGGTATAACCAAAATCGCGACCAATAAAATAACTAAAAATTCAGCCCAACTTATTCCAAACATTTTTAATCGTAAAAATCATCACCGCCACTGGTTGTAATGGTTTTATGACGTTGTATCTGGAAATAATTTTTTCCAAAATTCGTTTTTGTTTTCAAATTTTTAAATTCGACATCCGTCTTGTTTCCGACCGCGTCAAATATAGTCCACGAATTTAATCCCAATGGCTTTTTATTAAACGTAACCGTCATATTCCCAAGACCTTCTTGGCCACGCAAATTCATTTTTAACGCGAACGTTGATTTATTATCCATTGTATCAATAACGTTGATATCCGCGTTTCTTAAATCAATTTTTTTTCTGATTAAAATCCCGGCCGGCGTACTGGTCAAAGGAACCGTTGTAATTTGGTCCAATGATTTATCATAAAAATATAAATCCGAACCATCAGCCATTAATTGAACCGGCATATTTTTGTAATCCAACCTGACCCGTCCCGGACGCAGCATTGAAAAATTGCCCTGCTCTTTCTTGCCATTATTTGTTTGAACAAAATCCCCGGTCAAACCAGTAATTGAATTCAGATATTTTTCCGCATTTGTTACCAAACTTGAATCAACCGATGCAAATGAAAGTGTCGTATAACAAATCGCAATAATCGCAACAAAAAAACGCATCATTTTATAACCTCCTGAAACATTTTTAAAATTAATGCTTTTACATTTTCCAAACTGTCCATAACAACGGCACCCGCGGCAAATTCGTGTCCACCACCACCCAAAGCCTCGGCTATTTTGTTCACAGGCTTAAACCGTCCACGTAACGATATGCCAATTTGTCCGGGCTTTTGCTCCTTTAACAAGACGACATAATCGACACCGTGTATTTGCTGTAACAACCCAAGGACAGTTTCACCACGACCATCCAAATTACGATATTCACGCGAATCAATATATGCGAACGCCAATCTGTTTTTGAAAAAGAATTCTGCACGACCGGCGGCAACAGATTCGATTACAACAGTCTTACGCGATTTGTTTTCCAAACTGTCCATAATGCGTCTGATATTTACGCCACCATCAACCAATTCAGCAACAACCCGCATAACATTTCCATTTTTAACAAACTTGAAATGCCCGGTATCCGTAATTATTCCGGTCATCAAAAGTTCCAAAATAAATGCATCATATTGCCAATCCGCCGTCTTCATCAATTCATAAACTATTTCGGTCGTTGCCGCAGCAGACACATCATCAATACACAACGCACCTATTTTCTCGTTATTTATGTGATGATCGATTTCTATTATAAAACCGGCCTTGTCGGTAAAAACCTTGGGACCACCGATATTTTTTATCGCACCATAATCCATAACTATTGCGACATCAACCGCATCAATATCATCAACACGTTCAAAATAACGAATTTTTTTACGTAATGGGACATTATCCAAAAAATCCGGAATGTTGCCGTCATAGGTACAAACAACATTTTTATTATAATTCAATTCTATTAAATGTGCCAACGCCAATACCGAACACAATGCATCACCATCAGGATTTTTATGTCCACACAAAACAATCGTGTTCGCCACACGCAGTTTTTCATCAAAAATTTTTATCTGTTCTGTTGTTATCATAACGCAATATCTTCTAAAACGAATTGTGCCGTAACACGTCCGTTATAATCGTTTTTCTGTAATCGACCCAATAACTTTATTTTAGTGTTTATGTTCGCATCGTCCAGTAAAAAATTACCAACCGGTGTCCCAACCAAATTAAACCCAACAAAGTTCAATCGGGTCCCATTTGATGTTATAAAATCACCACGCAAATGCGTTCCGCTGTGTCCCATTACAACCGCATGATGCAAAACAGCCCCATACAAAACTAATACAGGTTCGGGATTTCCCTGGCCAAAAGGTTCCATTTGATTCAACGAGTTAATCAAATTTATCGTTGCACCCGATGCATCCATCTGGGCATCAACGACAACATCCAACACAGGTATTTCACCACCCAATTGTTTCAATACAGATTTTTCTAAAAATTCACAAAAAACTTTTTCCTGGTCGGAACGCAATGAAAATCCCGCCGCCGCCGCATGACCACCACCTTCGGAAATCAATCCAAGTGCCAACGCTTCGTGTATAATTTCCCCCAAGTTTACGCCCGGGACAGAACGTCCAGACCCGTTTATCATACCGTCCGCACGCGTTGCAACACACGTTGGTAAATTATATTGGTCTTTTAATCGGCCGGCAATAATTCCCATAACACCACCGTGCCAATTGTCACCACATATAAACAAACTGCAATTACCTTGATGACAACATTTATTTGCCATTTCTGTGGCCTGGGTCATTATTGCATTTTGTATATTTATGCGTTCCTGGTTCATTGTATCCAATTTTGTTGCCAAATCATACGCAATCAAAGGATTATCCGTTAATAATAATTCCAACGCAGGCGATGCAGAATCTAAACGCCCCGCAGCATTCAATCGCGGCCCCAACACAAATCCCGCGGCATAAACAGACATCTTTTTAACCTTGGCAACATCCATCAATGTTTTCAGCCCCAGGTTTTGACGCAAATCCATAACCTTTAACCCGGTTGCGACCAATGCACGATTCAACCCGACCAACGCCATCGTATCACAAATGGTTCCCAACGCGACACAATCCAACAAATTCAACAAATTTATCGATTTAAGTTTTTCAGAAAATTCCGGCGAATTTAAATTTTTTAATTCACGATTTAATGCAACCAGTGTCAGAAACGCAACCCCAACACCCGCCAAATAGTTCAACCCAGAATCATCATCATCACGTTTAGGATTAACCACCGCATCAGCGTTCGGAATCTGGTTATCGGGCGAATGATGGTCCGTTATCACAACCCGCATCCCCAAAGATTTCGCAACACCAACCTCGACATTACCACTGATTCCGCAATCAACCGTTATTAAAATTTTGGCCCCATTGTCATACAATTCACGCACGGCATCAACGTTCAAACCATATCCTTCGCCTTCACGTGTTGGCAAATGCCAAATAACATCCGCACCAATGGCACGCAAATACTTTACAAATATCGCCGTGGATGTAATTCCGTCAACATCATAATCGCCATAAACAGCAATTTTTTCATGATTGACTATCGAAGTGGTTATTGTTTTGACCGCGGCCTGCATATCACGCAAAACAAACGGGTCCGGCATATATTCCCTGACAGACGGATTCAAAAAATGTTGGATATCCGATTCGGCAATACCACGCCCCACCAATATATGTCGTAACAATTCTTCTTCGCCAACAAAAGGTAAATCCTGGTCACCTGCCGTAATCCATGCGTGTCCCAACATGGACCTTTCTACTATCTTTCTCACGCTGTTCTCTTTTTTTTATTATCAGAACAATTATAACTTAAATTTATTCAAATAGCAATGGCAGTATACTGTCTAAAATTTTCCCAGCGGTCGGCACCGCATTCCATGCCGCGGTTCTTAACCCAAAAGACTCTTTGGTTCCCTTGGGTTCGTCCAACACGATTAAAATGGTATATTGTGGTGCATTCACCGGGAAAATCCCAACAAAGGCGGTTAAGTTTTTAAACTTATCAATCTTTCCATTTACACGTTTTTCCGCGGTTGCGGTTTTACCACCAATTTGAATACCGGCGATTCTTGCCTGTTTAGCGGTTGTTTCTTCGGCTATACGTAACATTATTCCGCGTAACCTGGCGGATATTTCATCCGACAAAACACGTTCACCGCGTAAAGGCCCGAACGTCCGTTTTTTCATCGTTGGATAAATATAAACACCACCATTTATCATGGAATTTACCCCCAACAACAAATGCATTGGTGTTACGGCGATACCGTGTCCAAAAGATACCGTTGCACGTTCCACAGGTCCCCATTTTTGTGGCAACAGTGTGCGTTCGGTTTGACCAAATTCCAAATTTAACACTTCATCGAAATGCATTCTGTGGAAAAATTCCGGTTGTGTTCCATCGGGCAAATCCAGTGCTATCTGAACACTACCAGCATTACAGGAATGCAACATTATTTCTTCGACTGTTAAATTTGGACGCGGTGGTTTAAAACTTGCCACATCGCCAATTTTCGCCGCGACACGTCCGAATTTATCACGAATTTTATATGCTTCTTTGACATAGTATTCCTTGTTTATACCGTTTTCCATCGCCATTGCGGTATTAAATATCTTGAATATAGAACCCATTTCATACGTTGCTCGCATTGGCTTGAACAAACGATTAGATGTTGAATCCAACGTCAAATTTTCAGGATCAAAATCAGGCAACGACACCATTGCAATCATTTCGCCAGTACTGGTATTCATCAGCATTCCCATCGCATTTCTTGCCTGGTATTTCTGCATTGCGATTGATAATTGTTCATAAAACACGGATTGGATTCTGGAATCCAATGATAATTGTAATGGCTCCTTGTTATCACGCAGATATTTATCATAGGTCCGTTCGGCACCTTCCAGTCCACGTCCATCATTACCAACAAAACCAACAACGTGTGAAAACAACCGTCTTTTTGGATATTTGCGTTGTTGGATTGATTCAATATCTAATCCCGCTAATTTTGCACGGGCAACCGTATCACGTTGTGATTCACTAGCATACTTTTTAATGTAAATAAATTTGCGTGATGAATTTAATAGTTTTAACACCTGGGATACCGAATACTCGTATGATGCAATTGAATGAACAAGTTCGGCGACCGCTTCGGGATTTTGGACCTGGCGTGGTCGCAATGTAATATGTCCCGACACAACATTTTTAGCCAAAATATCACCATTACGGTCAACAATATCCGCACGATTTACCACCCACCTGTCAGCCCCAGCAACAACACGACCGCGGTCCGTTCCCTGCAGAGCCAATTGCATCGTCCGACCAACAAAAATAACAAAAGCCAATATAAAAAAGTTTTGAATCCAACGCATACGTCCACGCCCGGCAGATACATCGCCACGGCGAACACCAGCATTTTTTAAAATATCCCGCCCTACTTCAAACATTTACTTTTGGTCCAGTCTATCAGTTAATTGTCCAATTTCAACCGATTTATGAAAACTAATCACTTCGGCATTTGGTGCAACCCCCGAAACCAAATTTCTTAAAATCTCGGGTCGAACATAGGCGGCAAAACTTGCCTGGGCAACGGCAATCTCTTGTTGAGTTTGGACAATTTCACGCCGCACCCTGTCGCGTTCACGATTTTGTGCCCTGTAACACACCTGGATTGCAAAAGTTAGTCCCAGCACGATTATAAAAGACACCATACCGATGCGAAAAATTTTTTCATCTTCGTTCATTGCCTTTCCTTACGAATAAAATCCTGTATACCATTGTATCACAAATTTTTCAAAAAACGAATCATAGAATTAACACCGTTCAAACGACCCGCCCCAAGGTTTATTTTTAATTCGGAAAACATTTTATCCAAATCCATTTTTTTTATATCATCGACCGACACACCATCAACCATGGATAAAATTATCGCAACAACACCACGAACCAATGCAGAATCAGCCGTTCCAAAAAAATTATTTCCCCTGCGACATATTTGAACAAAAGATGCACAACCGGTTATTTCCGAACACACCGCATCAGACGGAACCGGGGCCAACGTTTTGCCAAAATCCATAACCATCTCCAATTTTTCTACTGGATTTGGCACCATATCCAACATTGTTTTTATATCATCATACGTCATAAACTACCACCCCTGATTCGTTAAATCTAATTCTATTTTGGCCGCATCAGACATTCTTGATAAATCCCACGCCGGTTCCCAAACCAATTTAACCTCAACCGATTTTACCCCATCAACTTTTTCCACAGATTGTTTAACCTGGGCCAATAATTCCTCCATCATTGGGCAAGTCGGACTTGTAAAAGTCATAGTTATAATCACCGATTCGTTCGACATATCAATATCGTAAATCAATCCCATATCCCATATATTTACCGGGATTTCCGGGTCAAATATGGTTTTTAACACGTCAATAATATCTTGCTTTGAAATCGACATCTTATTTTATAATTCCCTTGATAGCATCTGTGGCACGTTTAATTTCGTCCATTGTGTTCCATGACCCAATCGATATACGAATCGAACCAGCCGTTCCCATGACACCATGAATCCACGATGCACACATATTTCCAACACGAACACATATCCCCACAGCACCCAACAAAGCCCCAACATCCAATGGGTGCATATCTTCGATATTAAAACTTAAAATCGCAGCATCACGTTTGGTTAAAATTTTTATGCGTGGTAATTTCGACAATTCATCGTATGCATATTTTATTAAACATAAATTTGGTCTGTGTTGTTCCAAATAATCAATTGCCGGTTTCAATCCAGCAATCTGGGTTAATGGCAATGTGCCAGCCTCCCACTTTTCGGGCGAGCCATTTAAAATCATTTCCGTCCCAGATACCTTTAACACCATTCCACCACCAAATTTATCGGGGAAAAATTTTTCATTGTCGCGAATATACAAAATACCAACGCCGGTATCCGCACCAATTTTGTGGCCCGAAAACACCAGAAAATCTGGGTCCCACTGTTTTACGTCTATTTTTTCATGCACAACGTATTGCGATGCATCAACAATCGTTATAACATTTGGATTTTTTCTGCGTGCCGTTGTGATAATCTCTGCAACATTTTGGGGACGACCCAAAACATTTGACATTGCGGTAATAACCAAAATATCGACCTTTGGGATTTTATTCAGATTTATGTCAAAATTTTCATCCAATTCCATAACTTGGATTTTGCGAATTTTGCCACGATACATCAATTCCTGCCACGGCAGACGTGCCGAATGATGATCCAAATCAGACACGGCAACCGTTGAGTTTTCCGAAAACCACGATTGTTTTGAAATAATATCTGCTATTCTGTTCAAACCGTCTGTTGCACCGGATGTAAAAATGATTTTGTCTGTATCAGCATTTATAAATTTTGCCACACTTTTACGCACCGATAAAACCATATCATCAACCGCCGCCGCACGTGCACACACCCCACGACCAGCATTTGCATATTTATTTTTTAAAAAATCGATTTCTGTATCAATCACAACATCCGGTTTCAAGGCGGATGCGGCCGCATCTAAGTATATGATTTTATTCATTTTATGTTTTCTCTTGCTTTTTTTCGGGATTATAATACACTTAACCAAAATATCAATAACAAAAGGAGAAAAATATGGCCGTAAAACACGCCACCGATGAAAACTTCACCGAATTAACAAACAGCGGCCTGACCTTGGTTGACTTTTGGGCACCATGGTGTGGTCCATGTCGTATGTTTGGACCGATTTTTGAAGGCACTTCTGAAAATATGGATGATGTAAATTTCATTAAATTTGAAGTTAACGATGGAAATATGCGAACCCCTGCCCGTTTTGGGATTCGCGGAATACCGACCGTTTTGGCATTTAAAAATGGCGAATTGGTCGAAGCACGCAGCGGATTGATGGACCAAGAAACCTTGACCGCATGGATTGATGAACTCAAAGGAGTATAAAATGGCTGCAAAGAAAGATTATAAATCTGTTGTATTACCACCGAAATATGTTCCAAAAAAATCTGAACCGTATATGTGTCCGGAACAGTTGGCCTATTTTTATCAATTGTTAAGCACCCAGAAAGATGAGATTTTAAATCAAAACGTAAATGCATTAAATTCTGTCAGTGCCACAACCAAGGCTAATTCCGGTATCGCCGGCGATGAATCCGACAATGCGACATTGGAACAGGAAACAACATTGACACTTCGTATGGCTGAACGTGATAATAATTTATTGCTTAAAATAAACCAGGCGTTGGAACGTATTGAAAACGGAACATTTGGATACAGTGTTATTTCCGGCGAAGAAATTGGTCTGTCGCGTATGTTGGCACGCCCATTGGCAACAATGACCATTGATGAACAGGAAGAACACGAAAAACGTGAACTTTGATTTTATCACAACAAACAACAAGGGGCGATTATTTCGCCCCTTGTTTTATTCGAATTATTTCTTTTTTGTTTTTGTGTTTTTAACAACCTTTCTGGATTTGGTTGTTTTTACCGATGCTTTTTTTGTAACGGTTTTTTGTTGATTATCGTCTTTATTTTTTATTTCTTTTTTGAAAACATTTATCCCATTGGCAAGATTTTTCATCATCCCTGGAATCTTGCTGTGTCCAAACAATATGACCAATAATACAACTATTACCAGTATTTCGGTCCAGCCCAATCTTCCAAACATATTAAACTCCTTTCACTAACCACAAACCACTATTTCGCTACATAACAATCCAAACCATCAGATTTTGCGTTGCGACAGAACCCATTAGCATCGTTTGATGTTGGGAATGCGATACGCAATCTGTATGTTGTTTGACCGTTCGGTAAAACCGCCGCCAAAACGACAAACTGTTTTCCTTGGAATAAACTTGGATGTCCTGTGCGTATTTTCTTTTCAGCTGCGTTTGCGGCATCACGTGTGCTATACGAACCAAACTGAACATACCAACCACCATTGGCAACGGTTTGGGTTGTTTTGGTTGCGGGCTTTGGTGCAGGTTTTGGTTTTGTTGCGGTTTTTACCTGTTTTGGTGCCGGTTTAACAATTGGTTTTGGTGCTTCTGTTGCCTTTTCCGGTTGGAATTTTACTTCCTTTCTGTCCTGGACAACACGAACAGATTGTTGTGTTGTATCCGGTGCCGGATTTGCAACCGCAACCGGTGCGGGTGCCGGCTGAACAACAGGGGCCGCGACCGGGGCAACAGCCCCAGATTCAACCGCAGGTGCCGGCACAACCGGTGTTGGTTGAACATCCGAACCAATAACTTCAACGGGGCGTTCTTCTACTGTAACGGGTGCACCCAAATCAACCTCGATAGACGAAGAAGAATTATTTCCCACAACTTTAATAATTATAAAAACGGCCAAGATAATTACAGCCAAACCAATCCCCAGCAAAACCCAAGGGCGATGCGGACGCGGTGCAACAAACGGGGTTGCATCAGGCAAGTTATCATCGGCAACGGCATCAGTGTCGTCTAAATCCAATAAATCCAAATTTTCATCATTCATGGTAAATTCTCCCTTTTGGGAACATTATACCATAAAAAAACGAATATACCAAAAATTATTTTACGGGACGTGCACCAAAATTTGGTGGGACAATCAATTTATGATTTTCTTCCACGATTGGTTCTGTTTCACAATGACAACACGCCGCCAACGCAATCGGTAAAAGTGCAACGATAACCATCAAAAGTTTTTTCATTATCTGTCCTTTCTTTTTTGTCGCGACCCGGCACCGTCAATGCGATGCCGGGACGGACCACCCTCTTACACCAATCACTAACCACTAATAACTACAACGGCAATTTAACCGCATTCTGCATCTGGGCAACGAAATCAGAAAGCGAAACAACTTCCTGTTTTTCAACACCCAACCGGCGCAATGTAACAGTTTTGTCGTTCATTTCCTTTTCGCCAACAACCGCGATAATCGGGGTTTTTGCCACAGACAATTCGCGAACCTTGTAATTAACCTTTTCATCACGCAAATCGGCACGGCTATAAACACCCGCTGCACGCAAATCTGCGACAACCGATTCGGCATATTCGCGATATTTTTCGGAAATCGGCACAACAACAACCGGTTCCGGCGACAGCCAGAGTGGCAAATTACCCGCATGATTCTCAATCAAAATACCCATAAAGCGTTCAATAGAGCCAAACAAAGCCCGATGCAACATCACAGGTCGATGTTTTTCGCCATCTTCGCCAATATACGAAATATCAAATCGTTCTGGCAAATTCATATCAACCTGAATTGTTCCGCATTGCCATTCACGTCCAATTGCATCACGTAATATAAATTCTAACTTTGGCCCATAAAAAGCACCCTCCCCTGGATTTATGGTAAATTCATACCCATGAGCAGTCAATGCATTAGACAAAGATTTTTCGCATAAATCCCAAATCTCGTCAGATCCGATTCTCTTTTCTGGTCGTGTTGACAGATATATTTTAACCTCGTTAAAACCAAACTGTTTGTATATATCCAAAATCAACTTTAACGTATCTATGCATTCAGATTCCATTTGTTCGGGTGTGCAGAAAATATGTGCATCATCTTGGGTAAATTCACGCACACGCATCAACCCCATCAAAGAGCCAGATGCTTCATAACGATTAACTTTGCCGAATTCCGCCATACGCAATGGCAAATCACGATACGAACGCAACAGATTACGATATACCAGAACACCCCCCGGGCAATTCATAGGTTTGATACAAAACATACGACCATCTTCGGTCTTGCCAGAGTAATTATGTGCACCATACTTTTCCCAGTGTCCGGACGTTTCCCACAAAACCCTGTCCATTACGGCTGGTGTGCAAACTTCGACATACCCGGCCTTTTCTTGACGTGCACGCATATAATCAATCAAGCGGCGATAAACTTTATAACCCTTGTCGTGCCAAAACACCGCACCCGGTGCATACTCTGGTTCAAAATGGAACAAATCCATATCTTTGCCCAATTTACGGTGATCGCGTTTTGCCGCCTCTTCCTGCATTTTAAGGAAAGATTCCAATTCTTCCTTGCTGGCAAACGCATCAACATAGATACGTTGCAACATTTTATTTTTCGAATCACCTTTCCAGTATGCACCGGCAACGGCACGAATCTTGAAACCATCACGTGGCAAATCCTTGGAACTTTCAACGTGTGGACCACGACACAAATCGGTAAAGTCGCGGAAAGTATAGACAGATAACTTTTCCCCCGCCGCATCATATTCGTTCAACCATTCCATTTTGTATGGCTGGTCGGCAAAAATCTGTTTTGCTTCGTCTAAATCAATGATTCTTTGTTCGAAACGACCATTTGATTTAATCAATTCACGCATTTCTTTTTCGATTGCCGCAAAATCATCTTCGGAAAAACGATATTCGGTATCAAAATCATAATAGAAACCGTTTTCAATCGCAGGTCCCCCCGCAAATTTAACATCCGGGTGCAATTTTTTTACCGCCGCCGCCATTACGTGTGCCAATGAATGACGAATTAATTCGATTGGATATGACATAATAAAATCCTCACTGTTTTTTATATTTTGTTTTTTTAACTGTTTGATTATATAAATGTGCCCACAAAAAGGCAAATAGAAATTACCGTCCCCCAAACGGGGTTGTAGTTGTAAATGCAGTAAAGATAAAATTAAATTTATTCATTGCACCTGTAATTGTAATACGATTTTTTCGTATTGTCAATTCTCGATTACCCATTTTTGATTTTTTTTGACAGTTTTATGTTGTCCAACATTTCAGAAACAACATGAATATGGGAATGAAATTTGTCATCAAAAGGCCACAAAGTTTCATATTCAGAATCAAATAAAAAATGGTTTGATTTTATCCGAAACGCACAATTTGACACGGGTTTTTTTTCAAATTCGAATCTCTTTTTTGTGCCATCTTGTTCAAAAAAAACAAAATCAAATTCTTTATTGGGATATTTCTTTTTCAATGCTTTTATTGCATATTTTATGTCTCTATCATCAACAATCGCATCCATCAAAGCGATTTGATCCCATGTTTTGTGTATCCAACAAAACAGTATTTTATCGGACATCTTTATGGCATCAATTAATCGTTCGGAACGTCTTTTCGTTTTATCTATAAAATCTGGCATATAAGATTCAAAACTTTGTTTTGCAGGGAACGCATGCATAAATCGTATTTTTGTTTTAACATTTACCACCATGTGGTGCTTTTTCCCAGGATTCCAATCCGTAATCTGTCGAAAATCATCTGGATTATAAAAATCTTTGAAATCATTACAAATCGCGTCTATTTTTTCACGAAAACGCGTATTACGTTGCACAAACGGATCAACATACCAATTAACAGGCTCTGCCCCGCCAGTCCACTCAAACGGCATTGAAAAAGAACGCAATTTGAACGCCTTTAACAACCAAGAAACATGACAAGTTGCACCCATCGGAATAATCAAATCATATTCTTTGAATCTGGCAGGCAACAATATACCACTACGTGCAAACCATTCTGATTTCAACTGACGATATTTCTTTTTCTTGTTCAGATTAGACAACTTCCAAGATAAAATCTTGTGTCGAACACGCCGTCTGATTTCACGCGATGGAATAAAAATCGCAACCAAATTGGCAAAAATCCGTCTCATATCAACCCCTTTTTGATATCAAAAACTAAACCACCAAAAACAGGTGGTTGGAGTTTCAGAACAATCAACAGGAATTGCGTGTGTTATTCAATATATTCCACACCCTCCAACCTGGATAAGTTGGAGTTTTTACGTCTTCACTGACGCCTATTGATGGGTTCTGAAGCCCAATGCAATAATACATTGCATCAGTATTGATTTTATATCAATTAATTTTTTTAACAAGAAAAAATTTATGCGGCATAATCCAAAATTGCCCCATACAGAACAGCAAAGAAGAAACAAACCGTTCCACCAATCACAAACAGGTGCCAAATAGTATGCGAAAACTTTAATCGCCGCCACAGATAAAAAACCACACCAATTGAATATGACAAACCGCCCGCCAAAATAAACCATAATCCACGCGATGGAATGTTTCGCAACATTGCCGGCAATATAAACAACAACGCCCACCCCATTATTAAATACAATGCCACGACCCATTTTGGTTGCTGATGCGGATTACGAATTTTTACGACCGCACCGAATATAACAATCGCCCACAAAATTCCAAACACTGTCCACCCCAGAGGTCCACGCAAATTTACCAACAAAAAGGGTGTGTATGTGCCGGCAATCAACGCATAGATGGCGACACTGTCCCATACTTCGAAAAAACATTCACTTTTTTGACCGATTGTTGCATGGCACATTGTGGAACCAAAATAAAGTGTGAACATCGTTACACCAAAAATAGCACACGAAACAACAGACCAAGCGTTCCCATACATCGCCGCAAAAACAACCAACAACGTCAAACCCGCCAAAGCTAATCCGATACCAATACCATGCGTTAATATATTCATCGCTTCTTCGGCGTGGGTGCTGGGGCGTTCCCAACGGAATAAACCCGTGGCACGTAAAACACGTAACATACGCGATGCACGTTTATCTTCTTTGACTTTTTTTAAACGTTTTCTAACGACATTTGTTTTAGTCATAATAAATCCTTGATTCTTTTTGTTACCCTGGTCCCACCCATTACCTGCATTATGGAATACAAATCCGGCGTGTTTGTTCGGCCCGATAACGCAACGCGTAAATTCATTGCCACATCACCGTTCTTTATGCCGAATTTCCCAGCTATTTCAACAATTTTATTCCACCAAGTGTCTTTGTCATCGGCAACATCAAACGTTTCCAAAAATGCCTTTAACACATCGCGGTTATATTCGTATTCGGTATTTGCAACAAACAATTCATCCCAGAAAAATTCCACGATTTCCAATGTCTGGGACCATGTGATAAAATCTTTACGAACACGCCGCGGCTTATCGCGTTCAATTGCCAAAACCGCGGTCAGATAATCTGTATCCGCAACCTGCATTTTTTGTTTTTCATCGCCATATTCATTTGCCCAATCGGTGACCGATTTCACCAAATCAGGAACGGCCATCGCACCTATATACTCTTTTGCCCACCATTCCAATTTTTTCATATCAAACAACGCACCCGACATTGGAATCTTTTTTGGTTTTATCGGGTATTCCCAAATTGTTTTAACCATCCCCTTTAACTTTGCCTCTTCGTATCCAGATGCCGCGATATTACCAAGGTATTCTAAAACAGCCATTGTCGGCCAGCCTTCTTGTAAAAAGAACGCAACATTACTTTCCGGGTCTTTACGTTTTGACAATTTGCGTTGCTTGCCGGTTTCACTGTCTATTTTATCAATGGTCGAAGTATGAATATACAATGGTGGTGTCCATTCCATCATACGAAACAATTGCGTGTGTAACGGTAATGACGGCAACCATTCTTCACCACGGATAACATGGGTTGTCCGCATAAAATGATCATCGCACAAGTGTGCAAAATGATATGTCGGTAATCCATCATTTGATTTAATTAAAACGATATCTTCGTTATTTTCCGGGAACCCAATCGAACCACGCACCGCATCCTTGCAGAAAATTCGCTTTGCTGGGTCGCCCGTTGAATACAAACGAATTGTTGGCATTTCACCATTATCAAGATGTTTAATAATTTCTTCCGCACTTATATCGCGGTCGCGTGCAAATTCGCCGTATATACCGGTTGCAAATCCAGCCGCTGATTGTTCGCTGCGTATGCGTTCCATATCGTCCGCCGTTAAAAAGCACGGATACGCACGCCCTGTTCGCAACAATTCCGCCGCAACCGAATGATAAATATCCCTGCGTTCTGATTGATAATAAGGTCCATATTCGGGCATATCGTTATATTTTATTCCGAATTTTTTTAACGAACTGATAATCAATGTAACCGCGTCTACGACCTCACGCTTGGTGTCCGTGTCTTCAATACGTAACATAAATACACCATGGCTGTCATACGCCAATTTAGAATCAATCAATGCCTGGTATAGACCACCAAGGTGCATCATACCGGTCGGACTGGGGGCGAAACGTGTTACCATCGCACCCTCTGGCAAATCACGTGGCGGAAATTTTTCCTCTAATTCGGAAATCGTATATTTCGGTGCGACACCCAAAACGCGTGCGATTAAATCTTCGGATAAACCCTGTCTCATAATCAAATCCTTGTATTTCTAACTTTTGCATTTTATACTAAAAATATGGAAAAACAAGAAATAAGAACATTTGGTCGCCGTCATGGCAAAAAATTATCGGTCCGCAAAGCGTGGCTGATGGAAAACATCTTGCCCAAAATCGCACCAAACGAATCGGAAAACACCGAAATTTTGGAAATAGGATTCGGTGCCGGCGAACACGTCCGCGAAATAGCCATCGCAAATCCTGACAAGATTGTAATTGGTGCCGAACCGTTTGTGAACGGCGTGGCCGCCCTGCTCTCGGCCATTTGTGATGATGATAATAAAATCAAAGATGAATATAAAAACATTCGCGTTTGGCCCGATGATGTGCGTTTAATTTTGAACAAAAACACATACAGGTTTTCAGAAATCTGGGTGTTGCACCCGGACCCCTGGCCCAAGGCACGACACGAAAAAAGACGTTTATTAAGTGGCGAATTTCTAAATTTATTATCTAAAAACCTGGCAACGGGTGGAAAAATTATTATCGGTACCGACCATTGGGGATATTACGATTGGATTGTTGACCAGGTTTCAAAAACCAATTTGAAAATTAATCAAAATGCACCAGAAATCATAAAAACACGGTATCAAACAAAAAATATGGCCAAAACATCCGAACCAAAATATCTGATACTGACAAACGTGAATTAATCCGAAACAAAAACCGTTATTTTATCGGATAATTCCGGTCGCATTTTTTCAACCAGACGAATCGTTTGCCCGACACGCAGCATATTTTTGCCAAACATCAAATGCAATTCTGCATGTGTGTCCCACGATTCCAGCATAGCAAAAACACGGCCGACAAAATCTGATTTCGCATCAAATTTTTCATCATCGGATACGACCAGTAACGAATCCGTATTCAATTTATTGACCATTTCAAATATATTTTTCCAATCATTTAAACCTGTTTCATTGATATTTATCGCAATCGAAAATTTTTTATTAAAAAACAAATCTTGAACTATTGGATGTATACCGGTTACAAATGATTCAAACTCAGACTTTGACAAAACAACCTGAATCCCGCCGGCACCGTGTCTGAATTCATTTGAAACCGCGGCGGCAAAATTCGACACCATTTCATCCACATTATTATTTGCAAATTGTGAAAAATTAAATCTGGAAAATAATTGTATTTTGTTTTTTTCCACCCACGGCCACATACGTGCCGCGACAC
>JAFSST010000044.1 GCA_017450905.1 Alphaproteobacteria bacterium | reverse complement strand
TAATTATTTATCTAAAATGTCTAATTCGGTGGCAAATTTTCTGACCGCACGCGGGCTTAAAAAAGGCGACACTGTTTTATTATTTTTAAGACGCCGTTGGGAATACTGGGTTTTGATGATGGCCATGCACAAGGTTGGTGTTATACCTATTCCATCAACCAATCAATTAAAGGCCGAAGATATAAAATATCGAATCGATGCGGCCGAATGTCGGGCTATTATCGCTTTTGATGACGGACATATTATTAACGAAATAAAAACAGCAATCGGCGATTCGGATGTTCAACTGATTTCAAACGAAGAAGTCGCAGATGCTATTGAAACTATGCCGGACACATTTGAACGTGTCCCGAACGAAAACACCGACACGATGGTTATTTATTTTACCAGTGGAACAACCGATATGCCAAAAATGGTTGCACACAATTATATGTATCCATTGGGACATATAAACACCGCGGTATTTTGGCAACGATTGAATGATGACGATATTCATTTTACTTTATCCGAATCGGGTTGGGCAAAATGTTCATGGGGAAAAATGTATGGTCAATGGTTGGCCGGTGCGGTTGTATTTATTTTCGATGTCAGTGGTATTTTCACGGCTCATGATTTATTGCGACAAATTGCGGAAAATCACGTTACATCATTTTGTGCACCACCGACTGTTTATCGAATGTTGATTCACGCAGATGCATCAAATTATGATTTGTCTGCCTGGGTCAAGGCCGATGTCGCGGGCGAAGCATTAAATCCCGAGGTTTACGAACGTTTTCTGGAAATGACCGGCATAAAATTACACGAAGGATTTGGTCAAACAGAAACCTGTATTCAATTGTTTACGAATCAATGGATTGAACCAAAACCGGGCAGTATGGGTATGCCAGCCGCGGGATACGATATAAAACTGTTGGACGAAGGTGGTCGTCCGGTCGCCGATGGCAGCGTTGGTGAAATCTGTATATCGTTGGCAAATGGTCGTCCGGTTGGGTTGTTCCAAAAATATCACAAGGATGAAAAACGCACAACCCAGGTTTTCCGTGATGGATACTATCACACTGGCGATGTCGCGTATCGCGATTCGGATGGTTATTATTGGTTTGTTGGTCGTAATGATGATTTAATTAAATCGTCCGGGTATCGTATCAGTCCATTTGAAGTCGAAAGCGTTTTGTTGGAACACCCCGCCGTGCGTGAAGTTGCGGTTACCGGCGTTCCTGACCCGAATCGCGGTCAAGCGGTCAAGGCAACGATTGTTTTAAACAAGTATTTCCAAGGAACCGATGTTTTGATACGTCAATTGCAAGACCATGTTCGTAATCGAACGGCAACATATAAATATCCCCGCATTATTGAATTTGTGGACAGTTTACCAATGACAATATCGGGCAAGATTCGCCGTGCATTGATTCGCACATTGGACAGTGCAAAAAAGACGATTATAGAACCAGTAAAAAACACTATCGGTTTGGGCAAGGACGAAGAAGAAAAATAAAAGGATTAATGTAAGATGCAATTACAAAAAAAATCGATTTGGTTTAATAAAAACTTTGTTGCAATTCCCACAACAAATGCTCAAGAAGGATGTGCTGGATGTTTCTTTCGCACCCATAAGGCATATTGTTACAAAGTTACGTGTACGTATTTATTGCAAAATGGATTGCAAACATTCCAATGGCAACCCGCTCATAACCATTTTGTATTTGGATGGCAAAAATTATCTGAATTTTTTGATTCAACATATACCCAAGATGTCAAAGATATTTCTCGTCAGAAAATAGAACAGACGATATCAAAACAAAAATGCAGTAAATAAATTGGTGGTTTGCGGATTATCGTCCAATTTTGATTTGGTCGCCATATCCACCAATCGTCTGGCCACCGACAGTGCATTGAATCGATTCGAACCCTTTCTTGATTTGATTCTTTTTTACCAATGTTGCCGTTACAACACCGCCAACCGTCCCCAATACTACACCGGCGGCACTGTCTGACACCAAACGTGCTGTATTAAAGTTGCCTTCGGTATTTTTCCATACACTTAAATTTTTTGTAAGGGTTTGTAGCGATGTATACGCCGAATCAACATTTGCGGTTAATTGTTTTATGCGTTCCGCATCGCTTGATTGTTGTTTTTGTTCGGATGTTACCGTGGGTTTATCGGAATTGCCGTAAGATTGCTTTTGTTGTTGCCCGGCGGGTGGTGTTTGACCGGCGGTGGCAACAGATG
>JAFSST010000043.1 GCA_017450905.1 Alphaproteobacteria bacterium | reverse complement strand
TAATGATGATGATATTGTCGTGTTTAATAAACCTGCTGGATTGGCGGTTCAGGGCGGAACAGGTATCAGAAAATCTGTGGACAAAATGGCGGCCGCAATGTTCCCTTATTCTAAAATATCATTGGTGCACAGGTTGGATAAAGAAACCAGTGGATTGTTGGTCGTGGCAAAAAATCAAAAGGCTGCACAAAAGTTAGCCAGGGCCTTTCAAACCAAGACCGCACACAAAGAGTATTTGGCATTATTAAATGGCGATGTAAAGGAATCGCACGGTGTCATAGATAATTATCTGGCCAAGGGCCGCGTTTTCGATTCGTCCGAACGGTTGAACAATGCAACAGGACAACGACCACAACACGCGGTTACGGAATATCGTGTGTTGTCCAGGGCATCGGGTGTTTTGACATGGATTTTGTTTTCGCCAAAAACGGGTCGAACACATCAATTAAGATTGCACAGTGCTTTTTGTTTAAACGCACCAATCGTTGGTGATGATTTGTATGGTCATACCGGTGAAATGGATGCGATGTTAAAATCGGTTTTGGCTACAAACAAATTATTTTTATTTGCACATAAAATAACATTTCAACATCCGGGGACCGGCAAAATTGTTACTTTTCGTGCAAGCGTGCCAGACTTTATGAAACCGGTTATGGATTTGTTAGAGTTTAAATTATCATAAGGGGAAAATGCTGATGACAAAAAAACAAAAATTTTTGATTCTGGCAAGGATGGTATTCTTGTTCTTGGCTGTTTTTGTTATTGCCGTTGTTGTTGCGTTGGCCCAGATGGATACAAAAACATTACGTGATAATTTGTTGGGGGTGCTGCGTTCTTCGACCGGAATGCCCATAGAGATAGATGGTGATGTTACGTGGAAATTGTCGTTAAGACCGGTTGTGAAAATAAAATCTGTAAAAATACCAAGTGCAAAATGGGCAAAAAATAAATACGTTTTCGAAGCGGATACCATAGATGTCAGATTGGATTTAATTTCGTTGTTTGGGGACAAACCAGCGATACAAAACGTTCAGGTTTATGATGTAAAATTAAACCTGGAAAAAAACGCAAATGGTCAATACTCTTTACCGGAATATCAGAATGATGAAAAAGATGTCTATACGGCGGATTCCGGCGTATACAACGAAAAGCGTGATGTTTCGGAATATCTGTTTTCAGACCCCGGTTTGGGTGGTGTTCAAATCAGAAATTTGGTTGCAAAAATTGATGGTAAAAAATACAATCTGGCGGCTTTTAATGTTCGGGCCAGAACACGTTCTGATAATCATGAATATACCGGTTGGATAAAGGTTGATAACGATGTTTTACCGTTCGTTTTGTCGTTGGAAAAATACAATAACGAACGCAAGGTTTATCCGCTGCGTTTGGCCTTTTCGATTAATGGACGTGCATTGGTTGCAAATGTCGCACTGGAAGGGACCAGCAAAATGCCCATTGATTTTGTTATCAAGGGCGATGTCCCGGACGTTACGCCAATTAACAAATTGTTCGGTCTGGATTTGCCAAAGATTCCATCACTGTCGGTTAATTTATCGGGGGGGCTGGGGAATGATAAATTAACGTTACATAAATCTTCGTTTTCGATTTTAGGGGCTGATATTTTTGCATCTGGTGTTTTTGATTGGTCCAAAAAACAAGATTCAATCAATCTGAAAATCACAACAAAAAAAATAAATTTGTTGGAAATGTTCCCAGATTTATATAAATCATCTGGTCGTCCAAAAAATAAAAAATTAAACGTGTTCAAAGATATGCCGTTGTTCGGTTCATACATATATGACAAAAATATCAAATTAAATATGGAAGTTGGTAATTTGGTCGTATACAGGGATTTAAATCTGGAAAATATAAAGTTAAAAATGGATGTGCATGACACACAAATTCGTATAGATGCAGATACTGATTTTTCAGGTGGAAATGTCAAGGCCGCATTGGACGGAACAATCAATGAAAACGGTCGTATAGACCTGCAAATGGGGGCGATTGGTAAAAATGTAACGATTGGTGTTTTGTTGGATAAAATACGGGTGCATAACATAATTGCTGATTTGCCGATGGATTTAGATGTTTATGTTCGTGCCAATGGGTCAAATATGTCTGAAATAATGAAAACGATAACTGGGCCTGTTCGGGTTTATTCCGCGAAACATGGGTATGCACATTCGGAATTGGTTGCATATATGTATGGGGCTGATTTTCTGACCACGTTGCGGCACAGTATCCAGGATTTGTTCCGTTCCAATAAAAAATACAACCAGATGAAAATTTCTTGTGCGGTGGCAAATTTAAAATTACGCCATGGTGCGGCCGACATAAAAAATGGTGTCGCAATCGAAACCAATGCGATTAATATCAGATTGGCGGGGGATATTGATTTAGGCCGTGAAAAAATGAATCTGTCATTAACGACAATCCCTGTTCGTGGATTAAAATTGTCGTTGTCTGGGAACATTGTTAATACGATTTCGTTGACTGATTCTTTGGCGGAACCAACGGTTGGCATCAGTGGGGCGGCCGTTGCAGGCAAGGCGTTGTCCGCGACAGGAATCGGTTTGTTGTTGGCACCACTTACCGGTGGCATAGGTTTGGTTGCCGGGGCCGGGGTTGGTTTGTTGGCTGGCGATTTGTTGGAAAATTGGTTGGCTGATGATAATCCGTGTAAAACAGCGTTGAACCGTGGTGCACCGTTGTTGCGTGATGATCCTGATTGGATGGGACAACCAGTTGAAGATTTGGCGAACAGCGTTTTGAATCCAACGCAGATGGTGACCGAATAATAAAAGATTTTTTCGTGTTCTTTTGCTCTTGCACCGAATCGGCATTTTTTGGTAAAATCTGTCCAGAGAATGTAGATGGGACATATATATAACAGGAGCGTAAAATGGAATTTTCGGTGTTTCGTCAGGTTTTAGTTCGTGCATTGGGGCATATGCAGTCTATTGTTGAAAAACGTGCAACTTTGCCAATTTTAATGAATGTAAAGTTAGAGGTTGCGGACGATTTAATTTTGTCTGCGACAAATGTCGATTTGGAATTGGTTGAACATGTTGCGGCCGATGTTACGTTGGTGGGAAAAACAACTGTTCCAGTTCAGATGTTATACGATATTGTTCGTCATTTACCCGAAGATTCTGAAATTTCGTTCAAACAATCTGGTGATTTATTGGTTGTTTCCTGTGGCAGTGCCGTGTTTCGTATCCCGACATTGCCGGCTGAAAATTTCCCGGCCATGGCGGGCAGTAATTTGACCACAAAATTTCAAATGACAACTGGCGATTTGGCACATTTGATTAACCAAACAAAATTTGCGATTCCAACGGATGATGTTCGTTATCATTTGGGGGGTATATTTTTCCATATATCAAATGATGATGGCGACAGTAAATTGACCGCGGGTGCGACCGATGCCCAGCGTATGGCGTTGTGTGCCATGCCTGCACCGGCGGGTTCTGCGGAAATGCCATCGGTAATTTTGCCACGCCGTGTGATTGGTGAATTGTCCAAATTATTAGAGGATGCAACCGTTGATGATGTTATGTTGGAACTGTCCGATACCAAGGCACGTTTTTCAATTGGTGGTGCGATACTTACCAGCAAATTGGTTGATGCCCAATATCCAAACTATCGTGTTGTTATTCCAAAGGGGAATGATAAAATTGCGGTTATGAACAGAAAACAGTTTTTGGGTGCGGTTGATTTGGTTTCACAGGCCAGTGTTGATAAAACAAAATCTGTTCAATTGACATTCAGTATGAACAAGTTGGTCGTTAACGCATCCAGTCCGGATTCCGGAACAGGGACCCAAGAATTGGATATTGAATACAATGGTGACGCATCGTTTACCGTTACATTCAATGTAAAGTTCTTGATGGATGTAGTGGGTCAGGTCGAGGGTGAAAAAATCCAGATGGAAATGCAGGACCCATTATCACCAACAATTTTGAAATCCACGGACAAAGATACAGACGCATTGTTTATCTTGATGCCAATGCGGATGTAATTTGTGGTTAGTGGTTAGTGTTTTGTGGGGGCGAATGTCCCCATTTTTTGTTTGCAAGATTTTGTTTTATCCATTATAGTATTTTTGCATTGGGCGACACCCGGTGCGGGGTCTAGAAAACCTCTTAACACAATAACTCCACTACGGTTGGAGGGCTGCGAATATATTGAATAAGTGGCACTGTTTGTGTTACAGTTTTCTAGCCTCCAACCGTCAATTCGTCATTGACGGTGTTTTTATTAAAAAACAAATGGAGGAAAAAAATGATATTAATTGATGCCAAGTATTTTGGAAACGCGTTGCGTAACGCACGGCGTAG
>JAFSST010000042.1 GCA_017450905.1 Alphaproteobacteria bacterium | reverse complement strand
TATATTTAATAACATAGATAGTCAAATGCAAGAGATTTGCACGAATGCGGCTTATAAGAGATATGTCGAAATCTGTGGCGAATCGGGTGGTTGTGAGCCTGTTGAAGAGAATACTAATCTTGGAACCGGGTCATTACGTTCGTCCAAGTCACAGGCTAGCACTGGTAACAACGCAGGAAATATCACCATTGATGGCAAGGTTATGTGGGGTGCTGTTGCTTTGAGACCAAATGAAACAATTACCGTTTATAATAATAATATCGAATACTATAACATTAATGGTAATTATAATCAGAATAACGACAATACAAAAGATGACAGAATCAAAAAACTTGTTTTGGGTGAACTGCATCAAGAAATAGAACGGTGGTTTCAATTATTGGTCTCGGACCCAACGGTTGCAATGTGTGTAACTGGTCGTGATATCAGTCAAATTGATAGAACTGGTCGTTCCACAAATAGCGGTCGAACCCAGGCACGATTCCCGCACTTGCTTGATACATATTCATCGCTTATTGCGAATGCTGTGATTCAAACGGCCCAGAATAATTATAATCGAAAATACAGTGAATTTTTGGCTGATGCTGTTTCTGAAACCGAAGATTATCGTAATCAGATTAAGTGCAGTCGTATGGCCTTGACCGGGGATGAACAGGTTGATGCGTTACAGATTGCATCGACAAACTCGGAAAAACTAAATGGTGCAAAATTTGAAACACAACGAACAACATACAGTGCGTCCGACAGTAAAAACTTTTTACCGGATGCAATTGCGGACGGTTCGGTAATAAGAGACAATGATTGGGAAACAGTTATTAATGGTGCTAATACGAATCAATTGCGTGAAGCGATGACAATGCAGAATTATTCCGAACGTGCGATGTTCGAAAAAATTTCTACTGCGTTAAAAGAAGTGAAAAAACGTGTTGATAAACGTGGTGCAACCGAAGATGAACCAATGTTTATTGGTAAACAGTCTGTGCGTGCGGTTTATGAATCGGGACCCAAGGTATGTCGTATCACAACCACGACAACAATGTGCAGCGGTCTGGGTCAGGTTTCTGATTCAAAAAGTGTTGATGTCGGTGGTGGTGTTAGCTTGCCAACCCCTGCCGGCAGTGTCGGCGTGAATGCTAATGTCGGCGTGTCTATGTCAACCTACAAGGGGTCGGTCTGTACCGCGTTTGATGAACCGATTATTTCCGAACAACTTATAAATATGAAGAATAATCAGGTTATCCAGGGTAATATTACACGCAGTAATGTTACTACAAAAATTACGGATAACAGTTCGGTTATCAATGATAATAGTCGTGATTTTAGCTTGGGCGGTTTGTCAACCGGCAGCATTGGCAACCGTGGCAACATTGATAACAGTAGTATGTCAGGGGATGCTATGAGAATCGGGGGGACTAATACCGCTACGGGTAATACAAATACATCGAACGAGAGTCAAAAAGAATCTAAAAAAAAAAATGAAGTAGCGTCCACACCAAAGACCTCTTCTGGTGGCGGTGCCGGTGGTTATGGTATGTCGGGACGTAATAGTGGTAATATGATGAATAATATAACTGGTGGTTTAATGTCACAATAACGGTCAACAAAACCTTTGGCACCCCACTGGGTGCCAAAGGTTTTGTTGACCGATTTTTATCGTTTCATTTTGCTTTTTAAAGAAATGAAATGTTGTGTGGTTAGTGGTTAGTTCCGCCATTTCTCTCTCTCTTGTCATTCCGGCCGCAGGGCCGGAATCCAGTGAATAAAAAAGTGTTCGCCAGGGGCGAACTACATCTGATTTACCTGGGACCCGGGTCATCCGTCACCGCAAGCGGTGCCGAGATAATGCCCGCCCCACTACCCACTAACAATGTCGGTTAATTCGGACAAATCTGTTACGATTTGAATCCCGGCGGATTCCCATTCGGGTATCAATTTATCAACATTCATAATGTTTTTCTTACCCAGGTATAATATCGGCTTTTTATTTTGGTCTGATGCGGCCGCCGTTAATTCCGCAATCGGTGAAGGCTTTTGTTTGCCTGATGCAAACCAATCAATTTCATCGGCAACCCAAAAATCGTCATCATCGTGGACCGCAATCGCATAATCGCCAGTGAAAATTAATTCGCCGTGTTTTGTCGCATCGGTGTTTAATGTGTGAATATATTCAAACAAGTCGGAATTGTCGCCGCCAGCATCATCGTCATCAACCGAATCAAAATCATCGTCAAAATTTATGTCTTGGAACATTGGAATAGGGGTGTCGTTTTGGTCTTGGAATTCAAAATCACTGGGCAACGGCAGTGCGTTGTCGGAATCAGCCGTATCAAAATTCCCGGCTGTGTTGTTCGTGTTTGTGTTTGGTTCTGTAACGTCTGGTTCGGAATTTTTGACCATTTCCACCACAGGCGTTTTTATCATCGCGGGTCTGTTAAACACCGAATGTTGACGTGGCATGTTATTGATATTTTGACGTGCACGAATGAATTTATCACGCATTTCCAATGGAACACCAATCGGCAATGGTTCCAGTTCCGGCGTTGGCGTTTCGTTGACTGGTTCGGGCGATGGTGCCGGTTTGGGTTCCGGTAAAAAACATTTCGGCATTGGAATTTTTATCGGCATGGTTTTATTGCGTGCGGTAACAACGGTTGTCGCAATATACAACGGTATCGCCGCTAATATCAATAACCCCAGGACTAATCCAGGAAATCCGTGTAATTCCACCGTCAGCATTTTTGTCCAATGTACCGATGAAAACATATTGAAATTAAACAACCCGTCCAGAATCGCCCACATTAAAAAAATATAAATCCCCGTCCACGTAATAACGTGCCTGTGCGATTTGAAAAGATTATAAAACTTGTCCATTTGTTTGTATTATAGACACAAATAAAGATTTGTCAATCGTTTACTTGATTATATTTTTTTTGTAATGGATTAAAAAAGTCTTTTATATTTTTGGGAAATATGATATAGTTTAAAAGATAGAAAGGAGGATTTTCATGCACAGTTTGCTGAAAATGTTTGGAAAAACAATCAGTTGCGTATCGATTATTGCGTTTGCATCCGCGTGTTTTGCGGCGGAAAATGTTCGGACTGCCGCCGCCGCCGGGGCCGGTGGGACCAGTGCGGGACGTGGACGCGGAACATCAAATGCTGTGCGTATGCCTTCTATGCCGATTTTGCCGTTCAGTGCCGTTGGAAACGCCACGACCGGCAATCCCGTTACGTATGTAACCGACAATGTCGGAACAAGCAGTGGTATTGTCCCGGGTGACCAAAATGATAATAATGGCGGAAACAACAATGGTGGCAATAACAACAATAATAATGATAACAATGGCGATAATAATAACGGCGGTCTGCCGGCGATGAATTGTGATTTGTCGTATACTATTGATTCTTGTATGGCTGATATTTATGCCTGTATTAATTCGGGTGCGTTGCCCAGTGGTATAAATTCAATGTTTGATAAAAATTTGCGTGACTCTATTATTGCGGGTATGGGCCTGTGCCAGAGTCAGGTTGATTACTGTATTGCAAACGTTCGTTTACCAAAAAATGATGGAACGGGTTGTATTTATCTGTATGGGACGGCGCGTGATGTTTGGTATGATTTTAACGCACGCCGTGTTCAACCGGAATACTATAATTTTGTGTTGCGGCGGACGGGTTTGACCCCGGCCCAGGCGGAAAACACCTGTTTGTTGTTGGATCGCAATACGTATGGTGCATCGTTTGATGCGGTTGCTGGCAATTGGGTTACATCGGAATATGGTGTTGGCGTTCATTCGTATAATACCGGTTCCGGGGCAACTGGTAAAGATAATCCGATGGGGGGCACTGTTAATGAAAATGGCAAGCATGATGCGGACCGTGGGTATTATGCTCGTTGGGATGCCCAAAATGCCCAGTGTTTGGTTCGTGTCGCGGCATACAACAAGGATAATTTGATTACAAACAGGGTGTTGTTTGGTGCGATTGGTGATGATTCCCCGGCCGAGGTTTGGAAATCAACCGGTGAATCGTTTACGTGTAACAAAGATTTGTTTGGGTTCAGTTTAAGAAAGGCGACCGAAACAACCGCGATTATCGCTGTTCCGGTGGCAACTGCGGCGGGTATTGGTATTGCGGCGGCGATTGACAAGGGCAAGGAAAATAAATCAAAAAATTTGGCCGCTATGTGTGATAATGAAGAATGGCGCCGCCAGATAACCGAAACCTTGCGTCAGCATAATTATGATTTGTCGCGACTGCGTGCATTTTTGAAAGAACATGGTTTATACGAGAAGGGGGGTACATCCCAGGGGAGTGAGTCGAACAACGGCAATAATAATAACGAAAATCAGGCCACTTTGCAGGATGGTAAATTGGCGGTTGCGGGGACGATTATGAACGAAGAAACCTGCAAGGATTTGATAACTGTTTATCAAAAATATTATGATGGTTTGGTTGCACTGGATGAATGCGAAACACGTGCCGGACAGGCAGGTGTCGATATTAGTAACGCAAAATATCAAACGTTGATTGAAAATGGATTAACACATTGTAAGTTAGATGATAATGCAAAAACATTGTGTGATGTCTGGCAAAAGGAAGTTAAAACAAAAGTAGCAAACGGTGATATTGCTGATGAAACCGCGCTGAAAACCGCGCTGAACAATGATAGTATAGATAATTTTGACAATTTGTATAAACAGCATTTTACCTGGATTAATGCTGAATCCAATTCTGCAAATGTTGGCAAATATAAAGTAACGCTTAAAACACAGTGCGAATGTTATGATGATAATACTATCACGTTAACCCAGGAAAATCTTGAAAGATTACAGGTTTGTCGGTTTAAGAATATGAATTATTTTACCCAATCAGACAAGGCGATGTATTGCACGGCCGTGGATAAAGATTGTACGAACTATTCAAACTTTAAAAACCAGGTTAATACATTGGGGAATGTGTATTCGTATATCGAAGACTTGTTAGGGGATACCGGAAAGATTTCGAAAAAACAAAAAGCCAAAGATATGGCGATTGGTGGTGCAATTGGTGCCGCAACCGGCGGAACCGCAACGTTGATTGCCGCCTTTGTCGAAGGCAGTCGTATTAACTGTCGCGTTGGTGATGATTTGGCACGTGTCGATTTGAATAAATCATACACAATTGACCGTTTGCGTGATTTCTATGTCAAATGGGCGTTGAATATGCCGGCTACCACCGTGGAAACAAATACTCGCGATGTCGATGTTGTTACAAATTGTGGTAATTGGGAGGCTATCTGTAACGCCAAGGGTGATGATACATCGGTTAACGGATGCGATACAACCAATGTAAATTATTTGCCAACCGGTGTTTATACGCCACAATTCGTTCAAAATGCGTGTAAGTATGATGCCACGTTGCCAGCTGGACACAAGTGCAGTATCAATTGGACCAATGCGGCACGTTACGGAATTATGGGACGTGATGTAACATGTCCGAAACCAGTGGCAAATACGAATGTTGGTAATGCGGCCGATGATGCCGCAACCGCGATGTCGCAACAAAACGCATCCAGATAAAACACCGCCCGTTTGGG
>JAFSST010000041.1 GCA_017450905.1 Alphaproteobacteria bacterium | reverse complement strand
TATGCCTTTTGCATACTGTCCATCTGGGCACTGGTTAAAAACGAATTGGCCGTCAGGGCATTTGTTCCAATCGCGGCATTCACAACATCAAAGGCACGTCCCGCATCATAAATTTCGGCCGCAGATACAACCTCCATATACAAATCTATACTTGGGGTTGGGCCACTTGGTGCATTGTTAACATTACCCGCTATTGCCGCCATGGCCAAACTCTGTATCGCCGAAGGTTGGCTGGCCCCAGATGTGTGTGCCGCCAAATTCAATTGCAAATTATCACCGCACGCCAAATTCATACGATTTGTATAAGATGCCAAAACCGCATCAACCGCTTTTTCCCATTCAGCCCCTTTTTTATTCACATCCAACGTAACGACCTTTTCCGCCCAGCCCCAGATGTTCGCCCCAACGTTACCAGCATTTGCAAATTTAGTAACCATTTCCGCCGAACCACCCTGAACACCGGCACCACAAAAATCATTCAGTTGACTGCGTAACATACTGGTTGTTTCGTTACCGTATGCCAATGCGACACTGTGGCAAGACATCGCCGCCGCCAATTCCTGTCGCCGCAGCAGACAATCATTAGAATGAGTTTTAGTCAATTGGTCCGCCATTATCGCCATCGACAGATACGACATAACTTCCTGTTGAACATATTTAGGACACAACTGTGCCGCGGTATTTAATCCGCCAACACCAGTTTTTGTATTAACGCCATATTGTGGCAACAAAACCGATGTATCTTTCTGTAAACATAACAGAGCATAGTTATACAGTTCGCTTTCCGTGGCGGTTGCACAGCGTCCACTTTGTTTTCCGGGAACAACCGTTACATCGCCACAATAATCACTTAAACAGCCATAAATTTTTTGACGGCACGCCGAATCAACATCAGGAACGTTCACCATATAGTAAGAATTTCGCATATTCGCCTGATACGCATTTGCCAGCCCCTGGTTTCCGCGTAACGTATTGGAATTATTCATGGCGTTAATAGTGTTTGCATTATACAACCCACCGGCACGTATTCCGTTCACAGACGAATTCGCAACCGTTCCGGCCGACACGGCGTATGCCCCGCAAACCACCACACACGAACAAACGGCACCAAAAAAACTGAAAAATCTTTTCATCAATCCCTCTCTTACGAAAAAATTTTATCATAATCGAAAAAATAAAGCAACATTTCATTTAATCAATTCAAAAACTTATTTGTTGATTTGACAAAGAATACTTGTTAATAATACCAAGGTATGATAATGGCAAATGAAATTTTACCGATGATTTCGACCGACCTTATGTCCATAAGGGGGTTTCTTTGACCCTGAAAAATTAATTGCCCAGATTAATGAATTGAACGCCCAGGCCCAAAATCCTAATCTTTGGGACGACCCGGACAAGGCACGTGCATTATTACAAAAAAAATCGAATTTGGAACGTTCATTGAATGATTTCACGTCAATGGAAACAGAATACAAAAATCTGCGTGAATTATTTGAAATCGCACCTGATGACGGCGATGTTATTTCCGACATTGAAAAACTATATAATCGTGTCCGGCACGCAAAATACATAACTTTGTTCAATCAACCGGCGGACAACAACGATGCGTTTTTGTTTATCCAGGCGGGTGCCGGCGGGACCGAGGCCCAAGATTGGGCACAAATGTTGGCACGTATGTATTCGCGTTGGGCGGAACGTCATAATTTTCAAATTGAAACCGTTGAACAACACGATGGCGACACGGCGGGAATAAAGAGCATAACGTTCAGAATTATTGGTGAACGTGCATACGGGTGGTTACGTAACGAGATTGGGGTTCATCGTCTGGTCCGTATATCGCCATTTAACGCGAACGGCAAACGCCAAACCAGTTTTGCATCGGTTGACGTTTGGCCTGACGTTGACGATTCGATTCAGATAGAAATCAACGACAAGGATTTAAGAATTGACACATATCGTTCATCTGGGGCGGGCGGCCAACACGTTAACAAAACCGACAGTGCGGTCCGCATAACGCACATTCCGACCGGAATTGTTGTAACGTGCCAAAACGAACGCAGTCAATTTCAAAACAAAGATATGGCGATGAAAATGCTACGCAGTCGGTTATACGAATTGGAATTACAAAAGCGTGCCGCCGCCGAAGATGCCGCCAAGGCGGCCCAGAAAAAAATCGAATGGGGCAGCCAAATCAGAAACTATGTTTTATACCCATACCAATTGGTCAAGGATGTTCGCACCGGCACCGAAACGGCGGATTCTGATGCGGTATTGGACGGCGATTTGGACCAGTTTATGATTGATTTACTGCAACGCGGGTAGTGTTAGTGGTTAGTGGGTTGTGGTTAGTGGGTCGTGTCCATAAAAAAACAATGTCACCCCGGGCTTGACCCGGGGCCCAGGTGTATTTATGTGTTTGTGCAAACGCACAAACGGCTT